>NZ_JBFUCJ010000003.1:0-130983 GCF_056405295.1 Variovorax sp. P1_H2
ACCCTGAACCGGCTTGCCGCCCAGACCCAGGAATCGTTTTCCGCCGTGGTGCTCGATGGCGAGGAGGTGGTGATCGTCGCCCGCAGCGGCAGCTACGGCGCGCCGACGCGGGTGCTGGCCTACGGCCTGCATCTCGGGGCCCGGCTGCCGGCCCACGCGACGTCGACCGGCCGGGTGCTGCTGGCGGCGCTGAGCCCGACTCAGCTGACCGCGTGGTTCAAGGCCCGGCGGCTGTCGCGGCTCACGCCCCAGACCATCACCCAGGCGCGGGTGCTGCGCCAGCGGATCGTGCAGGCCCGCAAGGACGATTTCTGCTTCGCCAGCGAGGAGCACGAGCTCGGCGTGCAGGCGCTGGCCGTGCCGCTGCGCGACATGCAGGGACGCACCGTGGCGGCGCTCAACGTGGTGCTGTCCGGCGGCCGCTACCAGGAGGAGGCACTGCGCCGCGACCTGCTGCCGCTGCTGTTCGAAGCCGCCCGCGAGGTTCGTGCGCTCTTGTGAGTCGCTACCATCCGGACCAGTCCAACTGCGGATGACGGAACCATGCGACTGCTGCTGCTCGAAGACGACGTGATGATCGGCGAGGCCGTGCTCGACCTGCTGCGCGCGGAGCAGTACGCGGTCGACTGGGTCAAGGACGGCGATGCCGCCGACACCGCCCTGCGCACGCAGCAGTACGACCTGGTGCTGCTCGACCTCGGGGTGCCGCGCCGCGACGGGCTCGACGTGCTGCGCGCGCTGCGGGCCCGCAAGCAGCGCATGCCGGTGCTGATCGCCACCGCGCGCGACTCGGTGGCGCAGCGCATCGAGGGGCTCGATGCCGGCGCCGACGACTACGTGCTCAAGCCCTACGACCTCGACGAACTGCTGGCCCGCATCCGGGCGCTGCTGCGACGGGCCTCGGGTCGGGCCGAGCCGGTCTACGAGCACATGGGGGTGAGCGTCAATCCGGCCACCCGCGAAGTCACCGTGGCTGGCCAGCCGGTGATCCTGTCGGCGCGCGAATGGGCGGTGCTCGAGCCGCTGCTGGCCCGGCCCGGCATGGTGCTGTCGCGGGCCCAGCTCGAGGAGAAGCTTTACAGCTGGAAGGACGAGATCAGCAGCAATGCGGTCGAGGTCTACGTGCACGGGCTGCGCAAGAAGCTCGGCGCCGACCTGATCCGCAATGTGCGCGGGGTCGGCTACATGGTGCCAAGGGAATGAAGAGCGCAGCGCTGGGCCGCCCCGAGCAAGCTCGCGCCCCCTCGGGGGGCAGCGAGGACACGCAGTGCCGAGCGTGGGGGCTCTCGTGAAATCGCTCAGGGCGCGCCTGCTGTGGTTCCTGCTGGCGGCCATCGTGCTGGCGGCCGGCACCCAGGCCTTTGTCGCTTACCGCACGGTGCTGCAGGAGGCCGATGACATTTTCGACCACCACATGCAGCAGATGGCGCTGTCGCTGCGTGCCGGCCTGCCGCCCAGTTCCACGGTCGGCGGCCTCGGCGGCGGCGAGGAGAACTTCGAATTCATTGTCCAGGTCTGGACCCTGGACGGCATCCGGATCTTCGAGTCGGCGGCCCAGGCGGCACTGCCGCAGCGCGCGGTGCTGGGCTTCTCGAACGTGCAGGCGCGCGGCACCACCTACCGCGTGTTCTCGCTGGCGACCGGGGCGCTGGTGATCCAGGTGGCGCAGGACATGGCGGCGCGCCGCCGCATGGCGGGCACCCTGGCACTGCGCACCGTCGGGCCGATCGTGCTGGCGGCGCCGCTCCTGATGCTGGTGGTGTGGTGGGTGGTGAGCCGCTCGCTGGCGCCGGTCTCGCGGGTGCGCCGGCAGGTGGCGATCCGCCAGGCCGACGACCTGTCGCCGCTCAGCGAGTCCGAGCTGCCGGAGGAAGTGCGCCCGCTGGTGCACGAACTGAACCTGCTGTTCGTGCGGCTGCGGCAGGCCTTCGAGGCCCAGAAACACTTCGTCGCCGATGCGGCGCATGAACTGCGCTCGCCGCTGGCGGCGCTCAAGCTCCAGGTGCAGGGCCTGCAGCGGGCTTCCGACGATGCGACGCGCGAGCTCGCCGTGGCCCGGCTGGCAGCCGGCATCGACCGGGCGACCCGGCTGGTCGAGCAGATGCTGGCCCTGGCGCGCCATGAGGCCAGTGCGGCGGCCGGGGCGCGGCCGGAATCGGTCAGCCTGCCCGAGGTGGCGCGCCTGGCCATTTCCGACACCGTGGCAGCGGCCCAGTCGCGCGACATCGATATCGGCATCGCGCGGGCCGACCCGGCCACTGTGCAGGGCCAGCCCGAGGCGCTGCGCACGCTGTTGCGCAACCTGATCGACAACGCGGTCAAGTACACGCCTCCCGGCGGTCGCGTCGACATCGCCATCGCGGCTGGCGCGGGCGAGGTCGAACTGAGCGTGGACGACAGCGGACCCGGATTGCCCGAGAGCGAGCGCGAGCGGGTGCTCGATCGCTTCTACCGCGCCGGCGAAGCCCAGGCCCCCGGCAGCGGCCTGGGCCTGGCGATCGTCAAGTCGATCGCCGATCTCCACGGCGCCACCGTCGCCCTGGACCGCTCCCCCCTCGGCGGCCTGCGCGTGCAAGTGCGATTTGGGGGGCGAGCTTTAAGCACTGCTTAAGCAACCGGCCCGACATTCCTTTCGTGCTCTCTTCCAACACTCGAAAGGATTCCTGATGAAAACCGGTTTGACCTCGCCCCGCGCGCTCGTGCTTTCGCTGGCCGCCGCCGGCGTGATCGGTGCCGTCGGCGCCGGCGCCTACACCAGCGCCCGTGCCGTGGCCGCGCCGCCGGCGCAGGCCATTGCCGTGGCCGGTTCCACCGCTCCCGTGGTGACCATGCCCGACTTCTCCACCATCACCGCCCGCGACGGCCAGGCGGTGGTCAACATCAGCGTCACGGGCATCACCAAGACCGCCGATGCGCAGGGCGGCCCGCAGATGGATCCGGACGATCCGATGTACGAGTTCTTCCGCCGCTTCGGCGGCGGCCAGGGCGGCCCGCGCGGCATGCAGCCGCAGCGCGAGACCCCGGTGCACGGCCAAGGCTCGGGCTTCATCCTGAGCGCCGACGGCATCATCCTGACCAACGCGCACGTGGTGAAGGACGCCAAGGAAGTCACGGTCAAGCTGACCGACCGCCGCGAATTCAGCGCCAAGGTGCTGGGCGCCGATCCGAAGACCGACGTCGCCGTGATCAAGATCGAGGCCAAGAACCTGCCGGTGCTGTCGGTGGGCAGCACCAAGGACCTGAAGGCCGGCGAATGGGTGCTGGCGATCGGCTCGCCTTTCGGCTTCGAGAACACGGTGACCGCGGGCGTTGTCAGCGCCAAGGGCCGTTCGCTGCCGGACGACGGCTACGTGCCCTTCATCCAGACCGACGTCGCRATCAACCCGGGCAACTCGGGCGGCCCGCTGCTCAACACGCGCGGCCAAGTGGTCGGCATCAACTCGCAGATCTACAGCCGCAGCGGCGGCTACCAGGGCGTGTCCTTCGCGATCCCGATCGAGGTCGCGATGCAGGTCAAGGACCAGATCGTCGCCACCGGCAAGGCCTCGCATGCCCGCCTCGGTGTCGCCGTGCAGGAAGTGAACCAGGCGTTTGCCGACTCGTTCAAGCTCGACAAGCCCGAGGGCGCACTGGTGTCGAATGTCGACAAGGGCGGACCGGCCGACCAGGCCGGCCTGCGGTCCGGCGACGTCATCCGCAAGGTCGATGGCGAACCCGTCGTCGCCTCGGGCGATCTGCCGGCGCTGATCGGCCAGAAGAAGCCCGGCAGCAAGATCACGCTCGAGATCTGGCGCCAGGGTGCCCGCGAGGAGATTTCCGCCAAGCTCGGCGATGCGGCCGAAAAGGGCACTGCCGTGGCCAAGAACGAGCAGGGCGGTGCCAACCAGGGCAAGCTCGGCCTTGCGCTGCGCCCCCTGCAGCCGCAGGAGCAGCGTGAGGCGCAGGTCGACGGCGGCCTGCTGATCGCGGACGTCGGCGGCCCGGCGGCGATGGCCGGCGTGCAGACCGGCGACGTGCTGCTGGCCATCAACGGCACGCCGGCGAAGAGCATCGAGCAGGTTCGCGAGGTGGTGGCCAAGGCCGACAAGTCGGTGGCCCTGCTGATCCAGCGCGACGGCAACAAGATCTTCGTGCCGGTGCGCCTCGGCTGAGGCGAGAGGGCCGCGGGACCGGCCGTGTGCGACTTAGTGCCGGTCTCGCGGACCCTTCCTCAAAACAGCGTGCAATAGTGCCTTGGTATTCAAATTAACCCTGAGTAACAATAAGTACATTACTGATCGAAAGGTTTCCCGGTGGCACTTCGCGATATAGCGCTGACTGTTCTTGAACTGGAACCCAATGAATTCCATTGGGTCCTGATGGAGGCAGTCCAGGCCGAATCCGAGGACTGCCTGGGATTCCGGCCGATCGACTGTTCGACCCAGGGCGTGCCGGATTACTCGGAGGCCCTTATCCAGGGCGCCTCGGCACTTCGCGTGCTGCAGGGCCTCGCCCCTTTCGGCAAGCCGAAGATGCCGGTCGGCATCGGCGAAAGCGCCTCGGCCGACCTGCCCGAGGCGGGCACGGCAGCCTCGGGTTCCTCCGGCGACCTGGACTCTTGTCTCTTCACGACCGATCACTCGATCCTGTAGTTGCTGCAATCTGTCCTGCGGGCGCCTAGCGTCCCTGGGCGTCGAAGTACATTGCCGTGACCGCGATGACCCGGGCCGCCTGCGAGCGGATCGTGCCTTGCTGCGACACGCCGCGCAGCACCAGCAGCGGCTGGGCCGGTGCGCCCCGGCAGGGGGCCGGGGATCTGCGATGCAAGCCGACCGCCGCGAACGGCAGCAGGAATCTGGCAGCGAGCGTCGTGGGATGTTGCATGATCTCGAAGTTACGCGGCCGCCGCGCTTTCGCCCATCTCTCCGAAGGAGGCTTGGCACCCCCAAGGCGACATAGACCGGAAGGGCGGCTACCGCTTTCGGCGTCAACAAAGGAGAGGAAGGAACAATGTCGAGACTGATCGTGCTGCAGAAGAATGGCTCGGCGAAGCAGGTCAACATGACCCGCACGCCTTTCGTGGTCGGCCGTGCCGACAGCTGCGACCTGGTGCTGGACAATCCGCTCGTGAGTCGCTCCCACGCCGTGTTCGAGGCCGTAGGCGAAGCGATGAACATCCGCGACCTTCAAAGCCACAACGGAACCTACGTCAACGGCCAGCGGGTCGAAAATGCCGCCCTGTGCGGCGGCGATGAAATCAAGATCGGCGGCTGCCAGATCCGTTTCCTGGCGCAAGGCGGCCCGATCGCTCCGGCCGAGGCGCTCCGGCTGGTCACCGTGCCGGGCCGGCTGGCGGAAATCGACCTGCAACGACTTGGTGTCAAATCCTGATCGGAACCCTCCGAAGGATGGAAAACAAGGAACAAAGTCACAAGGCAGACACGCCGTTCGGCTGATTCCCGTTCGCACGTTTGTGGTGCAAAGTGGCGCTCCGACGATTCCGGGAGAACAGCATGGACTCAGAGGTCTTGACCCTTGGCGCATTGGCGATCCTGGTGGCCGGCGGCTGGCTGATCGATGTCCTCAGCCACCGGGAAGCGTCGCCGCTGCAGCGCCGGATGGTCCACCAGATCAAGAAGTCGGCCGACACGATTCGCGGCGCGCCGTTGCACCGACACTGACTGTCGACGTCCGGGAGGGACGCGGGACGGTTCGTTTTGAGTGAACAATAGCGTCCATGCCCATTCGCACCCTCGTCGGCCACCTCAAGATCTGCGACGGATTGATCCTCTGGGCCGACGACGACGCGCACACGCTGCTCGACTATCCGTCGGGCGCCCTCGCGGACATGCCCTTCAGCGACGTGCTGGCGCCGGCCGCGGCGCTGGCCATGCAGTTGCCTGCGCGCGGCGCGGTCGACGGCCGCCGGGTCGTGTTGCGGGGCGGTCACGGGAACAGCATCCTGGCCGATGTGCGCGGCGAGCGGATGGAAGACCGCTGCGCGCTGTGGTCCTTCACGCCGACCGCGCGCGGCGTGCGCGGCGAGCGGCTCGACCTGCTGTCGCGGCATGACGCGCTGACGCGCTTGCCCAACCGCGTGCCTTCGGCCGACGAACTGACGCCGGCCCCGGTGCGCGATGGCGACCCCGAGCGCCTGCTGGCGGTCTGCTTGCTCGACCTCGACCGCTTCCGAGACGTCAACGACAACTTCGGCCCGCAAGGAGGCGACGCCGTGCTGCGCGAGGTGGCCCGCCGTCTCAAGGCCGCGGTGCCGCACGCTGCAAGCGTCGCGCGGGTCGGTGGCGACGAGTTCGCGCTGCTGCTGTTCGTCAACGACGCTGCGGATTGCGAGGCGCTGCTCGAGCAGATCCTGGCGCGGCTGGCGCATCCCTTCCGGCTGCAGGACCGCTCGGCGCGCCTGCGCACCAGCGTCGGCGTGTCGCTGATGCGCCGTGGCGAGCAGCCGACCGAAGTGATGCTCCAGCATGCGCAGCACGCGGTGTTCTTCGCCAAGCGGGCCGGCGGCAGCCAGGTTCATTTCTTCGACGCCGGCCATGCGCTCGAGGAACAGCAGGAACTGGAGATCCGACAGCGCATCCAGGCCGGGCTGGCGAAGCACGAGTTCCTGCTGGCCTACCAGCCCAAGGTGGACATGCGCTGCGGCCGGGTGATCGGCTTCGAGGCGCTGGTGCGCTGGCAGCATCCCGAGCGCGGGTTGCTGCAGCCCTCCGCCTTCGTGCCGATGATCGAGGATCACGAACTGGTGGAGCAGCTCGGCGACTGGGCCATCGGCGAGGCGGTGCGGCAGGCGGCCGAATGGCTGGCCGCGGGCATCAAGACCTCGGTCAGTGTCAACATCAGTCCGCGCCACCTGCTGCGGCCGGATTTCATCGAGCGGCTGTCCTTCCACCTGGGCCGCTTTCCCGAGCTGCACGAAGGCGTGCTGGAACTCGAGATCCTCGAGACCACCGCGATCAAGGACTTCGCGGCGGTGGCCGAATTCATCGGTGCCTGCAAGGCCCTGGGGGTACCGGTGGTGATGGACGACTTCGGCACCGGCTATTCATCGCTCACCTACCTTCGGCGCCTGCCCGTGGCCGCGCTCAAGCTCGACCAGTCCTTCGTGCGCGGCATGCTCGAAGACCCGGAGGACGAGGCCATCATCCGCGGCATCCTCGTGATGGCGCGCGCCTTCGGGCGCAAGACCATCGCCGAGGGCGTGGAGTCGGTGGCCCATGGCGATGCGCTGCTGGCGCTCGGCTGCACGCTCGGCCAGGGCTATGGCATCGCCAAGCCCTTGCCGGCTGCAGAGGTTCCCGCGTGGATCGCCGGGTTCGAGCGTGCGCCGCCCTGGGGCAGGGCGGCGGATTGCGCGACCTGGCGACTCTCAGGCGAGTTGAGTGGCAGGGCATAGCAGCCTCCAATGGGTTTGCAGCTGCCCGGTGCGGCTGAACGCAAAGCGGCCATCGAGCCAGGCTTGTCCGAAAAGAATCAGCATGCGCTCGTCGTAGGGCAGGGGCGTGGACGCCGGCTGCCCCGGTCCGCCGACGCGGGCGCGGACCCGCGCAAGCTCGGCGTCGAGTTGAGGCGTGGGGCCCTGTGCCTTCAGGTAGGGCAGCAGGGCGCCCGAAAAGCCGACCGGACCGGTGCCGCGCGTGGCGCCGGTTTCCGCGTCGACGAACTCCGCCATGGGCTTGTGCTGCTCCAGCAGCCGACGCGGTCCGAAGAGCGAATTGAGCAGCGGCTGGCGCGCCGGATCGGCGGCGTTGAGCATGCCGGCCCAGAGGTAGACGCGGATCGCGTCGTAACCGCCGACCGCGCCTTTCTCAGGGTCGGCGACAAAGGACTTCTCGGTGGTCGACCAGGCGCACCAATCGGGCGCGAAGCCGTGCGGCGCGACCTCGGCCAGCATGCGCACCGTGTTGTCGGCGATCTCGCCCCAAGGACCCTTGCCGTCCTGCTGCTGGAAGCGGCGCAGCAATTGCAGCGGGAGGTAGCTCGGGTTGAGGCGCCAGGCCGGTCCCGTGGCGATCGCTCGGGGCCAGGGGAGCAGCATGCGGCCAAGCCCCGGCAGCGTCGCGACTTCTTCGCTCGCGGCCACTGTCAGGACGGCGCGGCCCAGGCTCTGGTAGCGTGGCTCGTTCCAGAGCCGGCCGGCTTCCAGCAGCGAATAGGCGATCCAGAGGTCCGCGTCCGAGGCCGGGTTGTCGTCGAGCACGCCCCAGCTGTCATCGGGCCGGCGGCCCCATTGCCAGGCGGGCAGGCGCTTGGCCAGGTTGCCCGCGGCCAGGTTCGTCTCGGTCCATTCGAGGATGCGGGCGAAGGCGGCGCGGTCGTTGTGGACCAGCGCGAAAAGCAGGCCGTAGGACTGGCCTTCGGAGGTCGAATGCCGCTTTGGCGCGTCGAGATCGACGATGCGACCATCGGCCTGGAGGTGGCGCGCCGCGAAGGAGCTCCAGTCGGTTGCCGGCAGGCAGGCCCCGTTGATCTGTTGCGCAGCGGCCGGCAGGGTGGATGCCAGCGGCAACAGGGCCAGGCCGGCGAGCCAGCGGCGACGGTCCATGGCGGTGGGATCGCGCGGGTCGGGCGAGGGAGTTCGTGTCATGGATGGGCCGCGCCGCGCTCCGCTTTCCGCCACGACCACGGCGGCATCGGCTGCGGATCTCGCCACAGTCCGGCGCGCCTGGCCTTCGCCTCGAACTCGGCGAATTCGTACTGCCCCCGCTCCTCGGGCGATTGATCGCCCGCATAGCTCCGGTACCACCATGCCATGCCGACGGTCACCATCGCCAGGCCGGCGTCGAGGGTCTTGGGGCCGTCGGGCGCCGATGCCGGCGCGACCATCACCTTGCAGACGCTGCGCGCGTACCGGTCGGTGCCGACGCAATCGAGCCGGGCCGATTTCCCGAACACCATGCCGGACAAGGCCTGCTTCGCGCGCATGCCGAAGGACTGGCGCCTCTCCGGCGCGTCGATGCCCTGGAGGCGCACGTGGAGGGGGGCTCGGCCCTTGCGGCCAATGCAGCGGGCGGCAACGGTATCGCCGTCGACCACGCCGACGACCCTGCAGGATTCAGCGTGCTGCCCGGCCTGCGAGGCGATCGGGAAAAGAAGACAGAGGAGGGCGAGAAGGAGATGCATGCGCAGTGCGGTCGGCGGATTCGGGGAGGCCTCGATGTTAGTGTCCGCAGCCGAGCCATTGGCCCCGCCCCAGCTTGATCACGGGACTTCGATCTCAGAGGCCCCAGCGCAGCACCATCGGATCGAGACGGCGGGCCGTTTCGATCAGACCCTTTCGGGTTTGCGGGTGCATGGGGGGCCAGGGGTGGCGCGGCGCTTCGCAGGCGATCACGCCGCCTTCCTTCATCAGCGCCTTGGCGGCAAGGAAGCCGGCCTGGCGGTTTTCGTAGTTGATCAACGGCAGCCAGCGCTGGTAGAGGTCGAAGGCCTTGTCGCGATCGCCTGCGCGGTGCGCCTCGATGATGGGGCGGATGCCGTCGGGGTAGCCGCCGCCGGTCATCGAGCCGGTGGCGCCGGCGTCGAGGTCGGACAGCAGCGTGATCGCTTCCTCGCCGTCCCATGGACCTTCGATCAGGGCGCCTCCCAGGCGGATGAGTTCGCGCAGCTTCGATGCCGCGCCCGCCGTTTCGATCTTGAAGTAGGCGACGTGCTCGATCTCCATCGCCATGCGAGCCAGGAACGGCGCCGACAGCGGCGTGCCGCTGGCCGGCGCGTCCTGGACCATGATCGGGATGTCCAGCGCATCCGACAGCCGCGCATAGAAGGCCTGGATCTGCGGCTCCGCCACCCGGAATGTCGCTCCGTGGTAAGGCGGCATCACCATCACCATTGCCGCCCCCATGTCCTGCGCGCGGCGGCTGCGTTCGGCACAGACCCTGGTGCTGAAGTGGGTCGTGGTGACGATCACCGGCACGCGGCCTGCGACGTGTTCGAGCACCGTGCGCGTCAGCACCTCACGCTCACCGTCGGACAGCAGGAACTGCTCGGAGAAATTCGCCAGGATGCAGATCCCGTCGGACCCTGCATCGACCAGGAAGTCGATGCACCGCTTCTGGCTCGCGAGGTCGAGCTCGCCCGATTCGGTGAAGGTGGTCGGCGCGACCGGGAAGATGCCCCGGTACCGGGCCTTGCCCTTCACGGACTCACCTGCCCGCCGTTGCCCAGCGCTCGGGCCGCCGCGGCGCCTATGCCCGTGCTGGCGCCCGTGAGGAGGGCGGCCTCGTTCTTCAGATCATTCATGTCGAGTCTCTTGGGATGAAGGGATGGAAGAGACCGCCGCTGCCCTGGCGCTCAGAGCGCGGCGGCAGCGATTTCAAGTTGCGTGAGGCGCCGGGCCATGCGGCCGACGAAGTTCTGCGTGACATGCGGCAAGACGCGCTGCGTCGGCACCAGGATGCCCACCTGCAGCTTGTTCAACGCCGGCAGTTCGAAGGGCCGCCAGAGCAGGTCCCCATGCCGGAGCTCTTCGATGAAGGCGATCTTCGAGAAGCAGGAAATGCCCTTGCCGCCCATGATCAGTCGCTTGAGCAGGGGGGTCGAGTTGCAGGTCGCGGCGGGCTCCATGTCGTCCCAGAAGGCGGCAAATTCGGCTGAAAGCGAGGCGCTCAGCACCGGGTGCGAGCTCGAGCGCAGGAACGGATATTTGGCGCAGTCCTTCAGCGACACGCTCGCGTGCTTCGACAGCGGATGCCCCGGCGGCATGACCACGCCGATCGGCAGGCTGGCCGTGGCGATCGCCTCGATGCCGCCGGGCAGCCGGCTCACGAAGGTGAGTCCGACGTCGGCCTGGCCCGACATCACGAGTTGGGGAATCTCCATCGGCTGGGTCGAGGTGATGGTGTAGGTGACCGCAGGGAAGATCTGCAGGAACTCCTCGACCGCCGACGGCAGCAGTTCCTCGAAGAACGAGTCCATCGCCGCGACCTTGACGTGGCCCGTGCGTTCGCCCTTGAGCGCATCGAGCTCGGTGCGCATCACCTGGAACTGGTGCAGGGTTTCCTGCGCGTGCTTGAGCAGCCGTTCGCCGGCGGCATTGAGGCGCAGGCCATTGGGCAGGCGATCGAACAGCTCGACGCCCAATTCGTCCTCGAGCTTGTGGATCTGCCGGTTGACGGCACTCGCCGCCACGTAGAGCCGCTCGGAGGCCTTGCGGACCGAGCCGGCGCTCGCCACTTCGATGAAGTACTTCAGAACGATGGCGTGCATCAGCCAGCCCTCCCGAAAGAGCCGGCGTCATCCCACCGCCCGGGTGCTCGGTGCTTCCTGCGCGATGCGCGGATGGTCGCAGGCCAGGCGCCGTCCGTCGGCGCCGCCCGGCGAGCCCAGGGCGCTGATCTCGATGCCGAAGAACTCGCGGTTGATGGCCGTGTAGTGCTGTAGTTCGGGCGGCAGCCGAAACTCCTCGTAGATCGCCTCCGTGGGGCAGGCGGACACGCAAACGCCGCAGTCGATGCATTCATCCGGGTGAATGTACAGAGTACGCGCGCCCTCGTAGATGCAATCGACGGGACAGCACAGCACGCAGGCGCCGTCCTTGCAGTCGATGCAGGCCGTGGTGATGACGTGGGCCATGGCAGTTGTTCGCGTCGGCGATGGCCGGCCTAGCGGCCTTGCCACTGGGGCTTGCGCTTCTGCTGGAACGCCAGCACGCCTTCGTTCGAGTCCTCGGACTGCAGCGCCGCCACCAGCGCCGGCAGGCGCATGCCGTGGGCCTGGGCCGGCGACATCGTGCCCGTGAGCCGCACCACCTGCTTGAGGGCCCTGAGCGACAGTGGCGCACAGGCCAGGATCTGCTGCACCCAGCGCTCGACGGCGCCGTCGAGCTCGGGGCGCGCCACGACTTCGTTGATCAACCCCATCTCGAGCGCGCGCCGCGCCTTGACCCGCTGCCCGGTCAGCATCATGGCCATGGCCTGGCGGTACGGGATCTGGCGCTGCAGCAGCAACATGCCGCCGTCCAGCGGCAGGCGCCCGACCAGAGGCTCGGGGAGGCCGAAGCTGGCGTCCTCGCAGGCCACCACCAGGTCGCAGCCCAGCACCATCTCGAAGCCACCGCCGAGCGCGAAGCCATTGACTCTCGCGATCACCGGCACGTTGAGCGTCTCGCGCAGCGCGATCCCGCCGAAGCCGCCGGGGCGCGACGCCGCCCAGTAGTCGACGCCCTTGAGGTTGGACGTGTTCTTGAGGTCGGCGCCGGCGCAGAACGAACGTTCGCCGGAACCGGTCAGCACCACGACGCGGATGTCGTCGCTGCGTTCGATGTCGTCCCAGATGCGCACCAGTTCGGCTTCGGTGGCGAGGTCGACCGCGTTGAGCACCTCCGGACGGTCGATCGTGACCGTTGCCACGTGGTTCGCGACTTCGAAGAGAACGCTCATACGCCGGCCTCTTCGATCAAGGCACGCGCTTCGGCCAGCACCTCTTCGGTGTGTTGCCCGAGCTTCGGCGGCTCGCGCCGCAGGCCGGTCCGGGCGCCGGACATGTGGATCGGGCTGGCGATGAACTTCAGCGGCCGGCTGGCCGAGGCCTCGCCTTCGAGGATCATTTCGTTGTGCAGGGTCTGCGCATCGACCAGGGCCTCGCGCATGTCGCGCACCGGCGCCGAGAGCAGGTCCTGCGCCTCGAGCCGGGCCAGCCAATAGGCACGCGTGTTGCTCGCGAAGCGCTCCCTGAAGATCGCATGCAGCTCAGCCTTGTGCCTGAACTGCGCGGCCAGGTCGACGAAGCGCTCGTCCTGCGAGAGGTCGTCGATTTCCAGCGCAGTGCAGATGTCGCGCAGCGGATGCGCCTTGAACGCGCCGACCAGCACCAGCGACCCGTCCTGCGTATCGAAGACGCCCGACAGCGGCATCGCGGCCCAGTTGACCTCCGAGTCCTCCATCATGATCATCGCGGCCTCCTGCATCTGCATGGACAGCATCGAGTCGTACAGCGAGACCGCGATCTTCTGGCCTTCGCCGCTGCGTTCGCGCTGCAGCAGCGCGAACAGGATGCCCTGCACCATGTGCATGCCGGCCGTGTAGTCGGCCAGCGCGGTCGGGTAGATCGAGATCGGCACCGCGGCGTCGGCGCGCCGCGCCATCACGCCCGACAGCGCCTGCGCGAGCACGTCCTGGCCGCCCTTGTGCGCATAGGGGCCGGTCTCGCCGAAGCCCGTGCCCACGGCGTACACGATCCGCGGGTTGATGCGCCGGCAATCCTCGTAGCCCAGCCCCAGCCGCTCCATGACACCGGCGCGGAAGTTGTTGGTGACGACGTCGGCATCGGCGATCAGCGCCTTGACCAGGTCGACCTGGGCCGGATCGCGCAAGTCGATCTCGACACTGCGCTTGTTCCGGTTCAGGCTGCAGAAGATCGGGTTGTCGTTGCCGGCGACCGGCGCGAAGGTCGAGCGGCTCAGGTCGCCCGCGCCCTTGCGCTCGATCTTGATCACGTCGGCGCCGTGGTCGGCCAGCATCTGCGTGCAGACCGGGCCCATCATGACTTGCGTGAAGTCGATCACGCGGATGCCGTGCAGCGGCAGGTGTTGGGTCGTCGTGCTCATGCGGCCTCCGCGAACGAACGGGCGATGGCCGGGATGTCGGCATTCGGGCCCTTCTGGTCGCCGGGGTCGGCGCCCTGTGCGCGCAGCGTGCGCTGCAGCTTGCCGATGTCGACGTTGCGCACCGACACGCCCGCGTTCACCGCCAGCGCCGCGGCGACGCCGGTGGCCTCGCCCATCGCCATGCAGGGCGGGATCTCGCGCGAGACCTTCTGCGCCGCCGAGGTCGCCGAGTAGTGGCGGCCGGCCACCAGCAGGTTCTCCACGCTGCGGGGCAGCAGGGTGCGGTAGGGGTAGTAGTAGTCGCGGCCGCGCGCCACGCTGTCCTCGAAGCGCACGCGGTGGGCCACGTCGTCCTTGGTCATCACGTACTCGCCTTCGAGCAGGCGCGTCTGCCGGATGCCGGTCTGGGGCGCCATGTCGATCATGTAGCAGTTGCGGAAGCCGGGGAGACGGTCGCGCACGAACTCGACCACCTTGTGGATCGTGTTGCGGCCCTGCACCTCGGCGCGCGTCAGGTCGGCCACCTTGAGGCCGTCGAGGCCCGCCATGTGCGGGCAGTTGCACCAGACCACGCCCGGCAGCGGGGTCTTGAGCCACCAGTATTCCCAGGCGCCGCCCAGCAGGTGCTTGACCTCCCGGTCGATGGCCTGGAAGGCCTGCGGCTCCTCGTTCTCGAAGCGCTCGGCCTCGTCGGTGTCGACGCCGCCGAGGCGGAACACCGTGGTCACGATGTAGGCGCCGCTGGTATGCGGAGCGCCCGCCGAGGCCGCGACGTCGAGGTCGCCCGTGGCGTCGATCACCACCTTGCCGAGAATCGCCTCGCGACCGCTCTTGGTCTCGCAGACCACGCCCTTGACCTGGCCGTCTTCGACCAGCGTGCGCGAGAACCACGAATGCAGGCGCAGCTCGATCCCGGCCTGCTGCACCATCTCGAGCGAGGCGCGCTTGAAGGCGTCCGGATCGAAGGCCGCTGCGAAGCAGATCGGATGCGGCTTCTCCTTGCTGTGGAAGTCGAAGGTGCCCCAGCGCTTCCAGCGCCGCACCGCGTCGGGCAGGCTGCCCCATTCGTGCTGCTTCGGGTACTCGGCCAGGCCCGTCGCGGCCATGCGCTCGATCATCTCGAGGCAGATGCCGCGCACCGAGATTTCCTGCAGGTGGCTGTCCCACATGTCGTCCAGCACCAGCACCATGCCGCCCGAGGCGAGGCCGCCGAGGTGGTTGTAGCGCTCCAGCAGCGTGACGCTGGCACCGTTGCGTGCAGCGGCGAGGGCCGCGGCCTGGCCGGCAGGCCCGCCGCCGACCACCACCACATCCGATTCGGCTGCCACGCGAATGTCGTGCGCAGACTCATGCATCCAGTCGCCAATACGGCTCATAACGATTCTCCTGATTTGAATTTCGAGGGGCGGCGGCGCGCTGGCCACCGGGTCGCACTGCGAGGTGCGAGGTTCAGTGCGTGCTCTCCGGATGCCATCGGATGATCCAGCGCTCGGCCAGCGTGACCAGCAGGAAGAACAGGCCGGACAGGCTCGCGCTCATGACGATCGCGGCGTACAGCAGGGGCGAGTCGAAGTTGAAGGTGGCCTGGAGGATCATGGCGCCGATGCCGACCGTGGCACCCACCCATTCGCCGACCACCGCGCCGATCACGCACATCGATGCAGCGATGCGCAGCGCCGAGAACAGGTAGGGCAGGGCGTTCAGCAACCGCAGGCGGAAGAAGATCTCCGCCTTGCTCGCCGACAGCACGCGCATCAGCTCCATGGCCTGCGGGTTGACCGATTCGAGGCCGCGCACCATGTTCACGAGCGTCGGGAAGAAGCACACCAGCGCCGCGATCGTGATCTTCGGCTCCATGCCGTTGCCCATGATGAGCACCAGCACGGGGGCCTTGGCCACGAGCGGGACGGCATTGAACATCAGCACGACGGGAAAGAAGATGTCCTGCAGCGTCTTGTTGTGGACGAACACCGTGGCCACCGCGATCGCCGCGAGGTTGCCGATCAGGAAGCCGCCGGCCGCTTCGAGCGCCGTGGGGATCAGGTTGTCCAGCAGGACGGCGCGCTTGGCATACAGCGTCTCGACGACGGCCCAGGGCGTCGGTGCGATGAAGGGCTTGACATCGAAGAGGACGATGACGGCCCACCACAACACGATGAGGCCGCCGATGCCGAGCGCCGGCAGGATGCGGCGTCGCCACAGGCGGCGGCGGCGTGCCGCCGCCCAGGCGAGGTATTCGGAGTCGGCCGGCATGACTGGCAGGCCGGGCACCGGCGTATCGATGGAACTGGTGGTCATGGCAGCCTCAGCAGGTTTCCAGCACGCGCCGCAGGTGGGCAGTGAGCCGGACGAATTCGGGTGTTTCGCGGATCCCGAGCGTCCGGTCCTCGGGCAGGTCGACCGTCACGATCTCGCGGACGCGGCCCGGATTGGCCGCGAGCATCAGCACGCGCTGGCCGAGGAAGGCCGCCTCGTGGATGCTGTGGGTGACGAACAGGATGGTCACGCCGGTGTCCTTCCAGACCCGGCGGATCTCCTCGTTGAGCCGGTCGCGCGTGATCTCGTCGAGCGCGCCGAAGGGCTCGTCCATCAGCAGGATCTTCGGATCGCTGGCCAGCGCGCGCGCGATCGACACGCGCTGGCGCTGGCCGCCCGACATCTCGTGGGGCCAGGCGTGCGCCCGGTCCTTGAGGCCGACCAGTTCGAGCAACTCCTGCGGCGAACGGCGGCCCTTGCGGCTGGCGCCGCCACCCACCTGCAGCGGCAGCTGGACGTTCTGCAGCGCCGTGCGCCACGGCAGCAGCGCCGCGTCCTGGAACACGAAGCCGATGTCGCGGTTCTTGCGCGCGGCCTGCGGCGAGGTGGAGAGCACATCGATCTTCCCGCGGCTCGGCGCCAGCAGGTCGGCCACCACGCGCAGGAAGGTCGACTTGCCGCAGCCCGAGGGGCCCAGCAGCGTCAGGAACTCGCCCTGCGCGACGTCGAGGTCCAGGCTCTTGATCGCGGTGACATCGCGGCGCTCGGTGAAGAAGCGCATGCCGATGTCGCGGCACGAGATCGCCGGCGCGGCGTTCAGTACGGCAGCCATGGCCTCAGGCCTTCATGCGGTAGGCGGCGGTCGACTTCAGTGCATCGAGCGAGATGACGTCGTCCACCTTCGGCGTGCGTGCGGTGAACTGGCCGAGGTCCGAATACATCGAGATCTGCGCCTGCCAGACGGCGGGATCCATGGCGCCCCAGCCCTGCGTCTGCGCGAGGCCGCCGAAGGCGTACTCGAGCATGACGTCGACCGCGACGCGCTCGTCCTCGCGCTTGAGGTTCGGATATTCCTTCACCAGCAGGTCGACCGCCTGGTCGCGGTTGGCCTTCACGTGCTGCCAGCCGCGCGATGTCGCACGCACGAAGGCATCGATGACCTTCGGCTGCGTCTCGAGCGTCTTGGTCGTCGCGTAGTAGGGCAGTGCATAGAGCTGCACGCCGCCGTCCCACAGCGTCAGGTCGGCGCGGTCCGGACCCAGTGCCTTGAGCGCCGTCGTGCTGGTGAGCCAGCCCGTGACCACGTCGACCTGGCCGGTCAGCAGCGGCGCCATGTCGGAACCGACGGTGATGACGGTGACGTCCTTCTCGGCGATCTTGTTCTTTGCCAGGAGGGCGCGCAGCAGGATGGCCGCGGTCGAGGGGATGCCGACCTTCTTGCCGACCAGGTCCGCGGGCTTGCGCACCGGATTCTTGGCCAGCGAGAAGAAGGTGAACGGATGTTTCTGCGCGCCGACGGCGAAGCACTTGATCGGCAGGCCCTGCGAGACCGCCAGCATCACCGAGGGGCTGGACGAAACCTGGCCCACCTCGTAGCGGCCCGAGGCCACGATGGCCACGCCATCGATGTTCGGTCCGCCGGGCTGGATCGCGAACTCGATGCCTTCCTGGTCGTAGAAGCCCAGGCGCTTGGCCACCACTTCGCCGATCTGGTTGACGCCGGGGATCCACCCGAGCTGCATGTTGATGCGCGCCTTGCCCTGCGCGAGGGCGTCGATCGACAGCATGCCGCCGAACGAAAGGCCCCCGGCGATGAGCGAGGTCTTGAGAAGGCTTCGGCGACCGGGGTCCCGGAGATTGGCCATGGCAGATTCCTTTTTTGAATGCAACAGGATGAACGCGGAGACCTTGGCCCTGTGTGTGTCCACGTCATGTCGAGGGCCAGTGGAGGGAATACTAGGAGTCGCGAGCGTTGCCTCCAAGCATCGTTTTTCGTACCGGCCTAGCTAAAAGTTAGGTCGCCAACCGCGCCGGTCATCGGCCGGAAAGTCGCAGTGAATCGGCGCGAGAGGTGGCGCTCCACCCGCCTTGCTGGCGTCAGGATCGCGCTGCTAAGCTCGCGTCCGGCCGGCGACTGCCGGCCACGCTTTGGACCCGGGTCTGTCTGTCCTCTGAAAGGAGCCCCGATGTTCGCTGGTCACCTGGGTGTCGGCTTGGCCTTGGGACGGGCCGAGCGACGGGTGAATGTGGGCGTGTTCATTGCAGCCGGGCTGCTTCTTGACGTGGTGTTGTGGCTCTTCGTGCTGCTGGGCTGGGAGTCCGTCACGCTGCCTGCCGACTTCGCCCGCACACACCAGGCGGCATTCGTGTTTCCCTGCTCGCATGGATTGTTGGCCGCCATCGGCTGGTCCGCCTTGGCGGGAGCGGCGGCCTTCGTCTCGTATGGGCGCCTCGGACCTTCGAAGATGCGCGTCGCCGTACTCGTTGCCGCGGCTGTCTTCTCGCATTGGCTCCTGGACGCCCTGGTTCACAGGCCCGAAATGCCTCTGGCCGGTGCCGATTCGGCGAAAGTGGGCGTTGGCCTTTGGCAGAACATGCCTGCAGCCCTGGTCGTCGAGGCCGCCATCGTGGTGCTCGGCCTTTGCCTGTTCATTCCTGGATGCCACTTGTCTCGCGGCAGGCGGGTCGCACTCACCGTGCTGTCGCTGGTCGCTCTCGTGTTCACCGTCGTCGGCATGACGATGGCGCCGCCTCCGCCTTCTGCGCAGGCCATGGCGGCCAGTTCATGGGCGGTCCTCGTCCTAGTTTGCGCGCTGGCAGGGTGGTTGGCGAGGCTGCCTCGTGGAGCGCCTGGATGAGCCCTGCGGGCAAGTCAATGGGCAGTGCGGAAACCTATCGTGGCTGGCGACCGTACGCGATGGACTGCACCACGCCCGAGCGCAGGTAGACGGTGGCCAGCATCTCGCCCGGTCCGCGCTCGTACAGCCACTCTTCGATCTGCTGACACGGCACCACAGCGGATGCGAAAGGCTCTGGAACCACATTGAGCGTGCCGCCGTAGTACACGGGTGCACAGTAGGTATCGGTGAGCACCGGTTGACCGCACTTGTAGATGACCGACAGGCGGGAGTCACCCTCCGCGACGATGCCTCCAGCGCACCGCAGCGACTCCGCAGGTGCCAGGCATGGCAACCCGACCAAGACCGAAACGCCCGCGAGCTTCAGAAGATTCATTGCCCTTCTTTCCATTGCGCCTTGCCATTTTGCGCCCCAGCCGCACCCGCTGCACTGTTCGCCGGGATATGCAGTGCAGCACGCTGGCGTGTGGGAGAAGAGGCACGGCGAGCTCGCATCGACCCGCAGGAGTCGCTTCATTTGCCCGTCGACGAAGAAGCTTCGGCATGCACCGCTGGTCGAAGATGGTGTCTGCTCGCCATCTGGATTGCCGCGAAGACGCCGGCCATCACCAGCGCCAGCAGCAGCCCGGCGGCGATGTCGGACGGAAAGTGCAGGCCGACGTAGATTCGCGCCCATCCGGTCGCCAGGCTCGCTGCGAACAAGCCGGCACCCAGCTTTCGCAGGGCCGGACGCAGCAGGCAGGCCAGCGCGACCGTGAACATCACGCTCGCGTGCGCGCTGGGCATCGAGCCGCGGTCGCCGTGATGGACGTAGGCCGGACTCAAGCCGAGCATGAAGGGCCGTGGCGTGCCGAGCGCATGGGCGATCGCGTGGGCGATGATGGCCATTGCGGCCGCGGCGACCAGCACGGCCATCAGGTAGCTGCGCTCGGACGGCCTGTGCCAGGCCGCCCATCCTGCAAGGACGACGCAAATCCAGGGGCCGCCGACCGCAATGGCCGACATCAGCGGCGGCAACCAGGCGATGGGGTGGTAGCCGGCGGCGATCCAGCCGAAAAGGGCGAGGTCGAGCGCCTTCATGCCGGCCTCCCGAAGCGGGGAGGCGGCGCGGTGATGAATGTGAACACAACTGAACCTTTCGAGTCACGAAATGAAGAACCGGCCGCGCGACGCGCGCAGCGGGCCTCGACGCCATCCCGGGCGTCGTGATTCAGTTCGGACAGGGCGGAGCAGTCTCGGGCGGCAGACGGTGCCGGGGGGCCGTGGGTGGGGGTGGCGAAGCCCCGCTGGTGTTGAGAGGCCGGCGGCGACCGGCGCTCCGGAAAGCGCTCGGCATGGACGCGGCCGACACCAGGAGCGGCAGCAGGAGCAGAACCAGGGTCAGCAGGTGGTCGATGCCTTGCTGGAACGCCTGTGGGAGATCGATGCTGGCGGCGTGAGGAACATAGACGGTGGTCTCGACGTCGCCGGGAAGACCGTCGTCGTCGGCCTCCAATTCGACCGACATGGCCGCGCTGTGAACGTGGATCTCGCCTTCGTCCTCGAGGCCATCGCGGGAGGAGTGGGCGCCGATCAGCGGCTGTGCGGCGACCAGCAACAGGCCGACGATGCACCACCACGTGCATTGCCTTGCAACCAGACGACGAATCCGAGCGAGCATCGCTTCACTCTATGTGGACCTTCATGACGGGAAGCTGAATAGCCGTGCCCAGGGTCTTTCGCCTGCACAACCCTGGGTGCCAACGCGCCCGGCGACCCGACAATCGCGATGCTGCAACTCCGAATGCGTCCATGCACCTCACGAACAGCCGTTGGCGATCGATCCCGGAAGCGAGCCATTCCATTGCCATCCTGATCGGCGGCGTCACCTTGCTGCGTTTGCTGCTGGCCGCCGTGCTGCCGCTGCTGCCTCAGGAGGCCTATTACTGGAGCTGGAGCCGGCACCTCGATTGGTCCTACTTCGATCATCCGCCGCTCACCACCTACAGCATCGCGATCACCACGGCGGTGTTCGGCCAGACTTCGTTCGCCATCAAGGCCGCGGCCGTGCTCTGGTCGCTGGGCTGGAACCTGATGTGGGCCCGGCTCATCCTCGACATGTACGCCGATCGTCGCCTGGCCTTCTGGTCGCTGGCCGCGCTCAACCTGAGCCTGCTGTACGAGGCCTACGGCGTGGGGCCGACGCCCGACGCTCCCTTGCTCTTTGCCTGGGTCGCAACGATCTGGTCTGTCTGGCGCCTGAGCGAGAGCGGCGATGGCCGGTGGTGGTTCGCTGCCGGCGCGTTCATGGGGCTGTCCTGGCTGGGCAAGTACGCCGGCGTGCTGCTGCTGCCTGTGGTGTTGCTGTACCTGCTGAGTTCTCGCGAACAGCGGCATTGGCTGCTGAAGCCGCAGTCTTATCTGGCCGTGCTGTTGGCCGGCCTCATCTTCATGCCGGCGATCTACTGGAATTCACAGCACGCGTGGGTGTCGTTCGCCTTCCAGAGCAGCCGGCGCCTCGGCGAACTGGGTGGACTGAAGCCTCGCTACTTCCTTGGCTTGGTGGCGTCGCAGTTCCTGCTGCTGACGCCCTACCTGTTCGTCATGGCAATGGCGGTGCTGGGTCGCGGGGCACGTGCGGCGTTCGCGGGCAAGCTCGACGACCGCGGCCGGCTGCTGCTGCTGAGCGCCGCGATTCCGATCGTGCTCTTCACTTTCATCAGCTTTCGTTCGCTGGTCAAGGTCAACTGGCTGGTGCCGGCCTTCTGGTCGCTGGTGATACTCGGCGTGCGAGACCTGCTCGCGCGCGAGGATGGCCAGAAGCGGCTGCTGCGCGGCCTGGCGAGCTCGGCCGCCGTCTTGCTGATCGCCGGCGTCGTGCTGACGGTCCCCAACTTCCCGCTGGCCGGCGACATGAACAACTGGAGCGGCATCGATCGGGCCGCGGCGAGGGTCGACCAGATCAGCGGCGCGTTGCGCGCCGAGGGCACGGAGACCTTCGTGTTCTCGCCGAACTACAAGATCAGCTCGCTGCTGCGCTTCTATCTGCCCGGCCAGCCGCGCACTTATGCGGAAGACATCTACGGCGAAGCGGCGCTGCAGTTCGACTACTTCCCGCTCACTACGCAATTGAAGGGCGCGACCGGTCTCTTCGTTTCGGATCAGGCCTGGTCTCCGCTGGACAATGAACGACTGAAGTCGAGCTTCGACAGGATCGAGTTCGTGGACGTCATCGAGGCCAAGGCTTTCGGCAAGGTCGCGCGCCGCATCGCGATCTATCGGGGCATCAACTACAAGGGTCATCCGCGCTGGCGCGCGGCGACAGAATGAAAAAGCCCGCTACCAAATTGGTAGCGGGCTTTCCAGGGGCCTTGCGGCTTTAGTTGGCTCCTCGACCTGGGCTCGAACCAGGGACCTACGGATTAACAGTCCGGCGCTCTACCGACTGAGCTATCGAGGAACAAGCCTCAGATTATATATTCACCGGATGGGCCGAAATCGCGCACGCGCACCGGTCTCCCGGGAGACAGGCGAGGGTGCCAAAGCTGCTGGCGACCATCGAGGCCGAGACGAAAAAAAACGCGCCTGCATGGGCGCGTTCCTGGGAAGCATCCGAGTGGAGATCGGATGCAGAGCCGAAGCTCTTCTTGAGATTGCCGCTGTGAACAGTGTTCACAGCGGCTTGAGTTTGGCTCCTCGACCTGGGCTCGAACCAGGGACCTACGGATTAACAGTCCGGCGCTCTACCGACTGAGCTATCGAGGAACAAGCCTTAAATTATAGCGTGGTTTTTGGGGCTCGCCGGCTGCCGCCCGCCAAAGCGATATTTTTCTTCAGCCAGAGACATCAGGCGGCGCGCTTGCAGATCGCCATCAACCGCTGCGCCGCCACCTCGGGCTGCGGGTCGGCGACCAGCGCGCGCACCACGGCAACCGAACCGACGCCGGTCGCCAGCACCTCGGGCATGCGCTGTTCATCGACGCCGCCGATGCCGACCTGCGGATAGCCGCGCATGAGTCGCGCATACGCCGCCAGGCGCGCGACKCCTTGCGGCGCGGTGGCCATTCGCTTCAGCATGGTCGGGTAGACCGCGCCCATGGCGATGTAGCTCGGGCTCGCGAGGTCGGCGCGCAGCATCTCCGCGTAGCCATGGGTGCTGACGCCGAGGCGAATGCCCGAGTCGCGGATGGTCTGCAGTTCCGCCGGCGTCAGGGCGTCGAGGTCTTCCTGCCCCAGATGCAGGCCGTAGGCGCGCGCCGCGATCGCGCTCTTCCAGTGGTCGTTGATGAAGAGCAGGGCATCGGTACCGCGGACCGCGTCGACCGCCGCCTGCACCTCGCGCTCGATCGCGCCGGCATCGTCCGACTTGAAGCGCAACTGCACCGTCGGCACGCCCGCACGCGCCATGCGGCCGACCCATTGCGCATCGGGCAGCACCGCATACAGGCCCAGCCTTTGAGGACAGGCCGGAAACGAGTCGTCGCGGGTCGTCGGCGGAAAGGGGCGCAGGCCGAAATCGGCCGGCGTGTCGGGCCAGGCCTCGGCGTCGAAGCGGCCGTTGCGCTCGGTCTGGGCGCGCCAGGCGCGTGCCAGGCATTCGGCATCGATGTCGATGAAACCCAGCGTCGTGCAGGCCTGCTTGGCGCCACGGTAGAGCGGGTCGTCCGACGAGAACGACGCGGCGGTGTTCGCCGTTTCGCCGAAGCGCGCGGCATGGGCCGCGACGATGGCCCGCGCGATGGAGGAAGAGTTGGTGATGGCAGTCATTGGGACGGTGCGTGATGCCAGAAAGGGGTGCCGAGCACCGGCGTGCTCGGCTGGGCCGAATCCTGCGCCGCCATGGCGCCCGCGTGGTGCGCGCTGCGGCCGGCCCGGACCGCATCGGCAAAGGCGCCGGCCATCGCGACCGGGTCCTGGGCCAGCGCCACCGCGGTGTTCAGCAGCACGCCGTCGTAGCCCCATTCCATGACCTGGCAGGCATGCGAAGGCAGGCCGAGCCCGGCATCGACCAGCAGCGGCACGGCGAGCCGTTCGCGCAGCACCTGCAGCGCGTAGGGGTTGACCGGCCCGCGCCCGGTGCCGATTGGCGCCGCCCAGGGCATGACGGCCTGGCAGCCGACGTCGACCAGGCGCTGGCACAGCACCAGGTCCTCGGTGCAGTAGGGCAGCACCTGGAAGCCGTCGCGGATCAACTGCGAGGCGGCATCGACCAGGTTCAGCGTGTCGGGCTGCAGCGTGTAGTCGTCGCCGATCAGCTCGAGCTTGATCCAGGGCGTGTCGAACAGTTCGCGCGCCATCTGCGCCGTGGCGATCGCCTCCTGCACGCTGTGGCAGCCGGCCGTGTTGGGCAGCACCGGAACGCCGAGGCGGCGCAGCAGATCCCAGAAACCGTTGTCGCTGCCCGATGCATTCGGCGTGGCGGTCTGGCGGCGCAGCGAGGCCGTCAGCATCGCGGGCCGCGCGCGCCGCACCGCCGCCTCGAGAACATCGGGCGACGGGTAGCGCGCGGTGCCGAGCAGCAGGCGGCTGTCGAAGTGCTGGCCGTAGAGGACGAGCGGGTCGTTGTCGGGCAGGGAGGTCATGGGATTTCCTTCAGCCGCCCGTCACGGGGCGGATCACTTCGATGCGGTCGCCGGCCTGCAGCACCTGCGAGCCGTAGTTGGAGCGCGGCACGAACTGCCGGTTGACGGCGACCGCGAACGGCGGCTTGGCATCGACGAGCACGAGCGCGTCCGCGAGCTTCGCGCCGGACGGCAGCGTGTGGGGGGTGTCGTTGATCAGGAGGTTCATGGGTTCGATGCGAGGCCGAAACGGCCGGCGAGCGCAGAGCGGCCGGCCGCGAGCAATTCCATCGCCACATCGAGGATCGCCGGCGCGATCATGAAGCCGTGGCGATAGAGGCCGTTGATCTGCATGACGTTCGGCCGCAGCTCGCGCACGGCCGGCAGGTTGTCGGGCAGGGTCGGGCGGCACTGGGTCGCGATCTCGACGATGCGCGCTTCCGCGAAGCCGCTGTGCACCGCGTAGGCCGCGCTCAGCAGCTCGAGCGTGGAGCGCACGCTGGCCGGCGACATGTCGTCCGATTCGATTTCGGTCGCGCCGATCACGAACAGCCGGTCGGGCTTGGGCGCGATGTAGATCGGATAGCGCGGATGCACCAGGCGGGTCGGCCGCCGCAGCGTCACTTCGGGGGCGTGGACGCGGATCACTTCGCCGCGCACGCCGCGCAGCGCCTTCCATTGCGGCCTGGCACCGAGGCCTCGGCAGTCGATCACCCGTTCGGGCTGGCCGGCCTCGCCGGGCGCGAAGTCGTCGACGGTGCGCGGCGCATGCCAGTGCAGGCGCACCCGGGGCAGCGCCTGCAGCGTGGCGAGCAGCGAGGCCAGCAAGGCGCGGTTGTCGAGCTGGCCCTCGTCGGGCAGCAGCAGCGCCTGCGAGAAGCGCCGGCCCAGCGAAGGCTCGAGGGCCTCGATGCCGGCACCGTCGAGCGTCTGCATCGCGGGCAGCTCCGGCACCACCTCGCCGGTGTGCGCGAGCACGCGCTTGAGCCGCGCCGCCTCGGCCGCATCCTGCCGGTGCCACAGCACCAGCGTGCCTTCGCGCTGGAAGAACACCGGCAGCGCGAGCGAGGCGATCAGCGTCGGCCAGCGATCGAGCGCGTAATGGCCCATGCGGACCACCGACGCCGGCGCCACGGCCGATTCGGCCAGCGGCGCGAGCATCGCGGCGGCGACCCGGGCGGCGGCGCCCTCGGCGTCCGGGCCGCCGGCCTCGAACAGGTCGACCTCGCAGCCGGCTCGTGCCAGCGCCAGCGCCAGCAGGCGGCCCATGAGCCCGGCGCCGAGCACGGCGGCGGAGCGGAAAGGAAGTTCGGTGTGCGGGTTCATCGGGATCTCAGGCGGGGCCAGGGCGCGCGTGGCCCATAATTTTCAACATGACGACCACTGCATTCTCCCGCTACGCACGCGTGCTCTCGATCGCCGGCTCCGACAGCGGCGGCGGCGCCGGCATCCAGGCCGACCTGAAGACCTTCTCGGCGCTGGGCTGCTACGGGATGACCGCGATCACCGCGCTGACGGCGCAGAACACGCTCGGCGTGTCGGGCATCCACGGCGTGCCGCCGGCCTTCCTGAAGGCGCAGATCCAGGCGGTGGTCGAGGACATCGGCGTCGACGCGGTCAAGCTCGGCATGCTGCATGCGCCCGAGATCGTCGAGGTGGTGGCCTGGGCCATCGACCACTACAAGCTGCCCAACGTGGTGCTCGATCCGGTCATGGTCGCCACCAGCGGCGACCGGCTCATCGCGGCCGAGACGGTGGCCGTGCTGGTGCGCGAACTGTTCCCGCGGGCAGTGGTCGTCACGCCCAACCTGGACGAGGCCGCGCTGCTGATCGGCCATGCCATCGATGGCGTCGATGCGCTCGACGATGCGGCCACCGAGCTGCTCGCGCTCGGCGCCCATGCCGTCCTGCTCAAGGGCGGCCACCTGCCGGGCGACGACGTGGTCGACCTGCTGGCGGAGGCCGACGGCGAACGCCTGCGGCTTTCTTCCAACCGCATCCAGAGCCGCAACTTGCATGGCACGGGCTGCACGCTGTCGTCGGCCATCGCATCGCATCTGGCGCTCGGTTACGCGCTGCCCGAAGCGGTGGAACGCGCACGCGGCTACGTGGTCGCGGCCATGGCGGCCGGGGCGGACTTCAAGGTCGGTTCGGGTCACGGCCCCCTCAACCATGGCTTCGCGCCAGTGCCGAGCGTTCGCCTGCCGGCGCCGGACGCGTGAGCCGGACGCGGCCGGATTCGCCGAGCGGCGTCAGGGCCTCGTTGGCACCGGCCGAGCTCGTTTCATGGGTTGTGTTTGCCATCCATTTGCTCCGTGCAAAGTGTTTGGCAGGTGGGCAAGGCCGGCAGCCCGACCGCCGCGCGAGACAACGTGGCGGCCGCCGGACCAGCTTCCCTGCGCGAGGATTGCCTCAAGACCCAAAGATAAACTTTGTGGTCCCTGGCGGTTCAGGGCGAGCGGTCCGACTTCCGCGTCACCTTGTCCCACCAGCAGGTTCAAAGGGTTTTCTCTCAGCCGGGCCGGCGAGCCGACACAGCACCCCTAGCGAATGGCCATTGTAGGCGGCACGGATGATCGAGGGCACGTGTTCAAGAAGCTGCGCGGCACGTTCGACCAGCGGCGCGCACCTGTACAGCAGCGAGCCCGAGAAGAACGGGTTGAGCTACTTCATGGATGCCGCGCAGTACCTTCGCCTGCCGTTCGCCCGGGTGGTGTGCGAGGCTGAGCTACGCTGGCCGCCGCCGAAGGTTCGCGGTCGTCGAGTGATGTAAATCATCGACCAGGTGCGCGTCGCCCGAGGGTACTTAAAAAAATGAAAAGTAGTTTTTTTTCTGAAAAGAGAAACTTTCAGACAAATCTCATGGACGCACAGAATATGAATGGAGAAGCTTTGCCGGTCTAAAAAACTGGAGAAGAAGTGAATTCTTTTGTACGTTGGTTGTTCGCGGTCGCTTTGCTCTGCATGGCGAATTTGAGTAGCGCCGCCAATCTACCGCCGGGCTATTCTCTATATCCGGGTCAAGGAATCTATTCGGACGATCGCCAATATGTCCTCATCATGCAGGGTGATGGAAATCTTGTGTACTACAGGACTTCCGACTGGGCCGTCCGCTGGGCCTCCTACACCAATGGTAAGGGCGGGTATGTTGCTCCGATGCAGGGGGACGGAAATTTCGTCGTGTACAACAGTGGATGGGGCGCGCTTTGGAATGCAGCCACTCAAAATCATCCTGGCGCCTATCTCTCGGCCCAGAATGATGGCAATCTCGTAATTTACTGGAACGGGCAGGCGCTTTGGAATATCGGCCAGGACCCGGATTTGATTAAGCCGGAGCCGAGACAGGCGGGTGACGTGRTAGGCCGCACCCTCGCAAGCTTCGTTGCCTTTCCTGGGCATCTCGGTTTCTTCGATGGAGGCAACATCTATCAAGTGATGAATGAGCCGCAAGTCGTTCAGTATGTGACGGTCGATAACTTCAAGGCAACAGTGGCATATCAGGGGCCTACCGGTTACTGGGGTGCGGGCTATCCGAACATTCCAAATTACTATGTCAAGGGGTGCTTCGACACGGTTTGCTATAACACCGGTCAGGTGTGGAGCAGCCGTAGCGCTATGGTTATGCGCGCGTTCCAGATATGGCAACTGGGTGCCAAGTACACGCTGGTGTTCACGGCGACCCCCGCCCTGCCGAGAACAGCAACTGAGGGTGCGCAACAGGGCTTGTATCGCTGTGACACATACGTTCTCGATATCTATAGTATCTACAACGCTGGCGGTCAAACGGATATAAAAGGAAATCCAGTTCAGGTGAACTACAACGCGGCGTACGATCGATGGGTTTCCTTCGTAAACTACACCTTGCGACAAACTGTCCTTCCGACAGTCGTGTTCCAGCTTCTAAAGACATACGCGGGATAAGCCAGATGAAAAAATTTCATTGGATACTGCTCGCCATATTTTGTGCAACCGGGGTAGCCTTTGCCCTTTATCGCAATGACCAGTCGCAGACCGACCTCTCAGCGACGAAGCAGCTTGGCGCTCCGTTCGCTGGCACGAGCGCCCCTCGGCCAGACGGCGCCGCCGAATATCAAACCAACGTAGCAATTGCGGCCTCAAAAATCGACGATCAGAATCCCTTGCGCTCCTATAAACCGATGCCAGGAATCGCTGGACGCATTGCGTTGGAGGAAATGTTCGCGAAGGGCATTCCCGCGACCCCTCAATCAGCAAGATTAGTCCTTGGGCTCTTGCACGGCGGTCAATTGAGTGACGAAGAAAAGATCGCAATGGTTTCTATTCTTTCCGCGATTCATAACCGGGAGAACACATCTGGTGCGAATCTGGAAATCGCGCTTGAATTGAAAAAACTCGCTGCCGATCCGAACAAGCAGATTGCAGCCTATGCCGCGACGGACTACGCAAGATTGGAATATCTGCCGGACACCGAGTACGTGTTGAAAGATGCCCTGAAAAGCGGCGCTTTAGACGCCGACTCGTATTTTCGCGAAATGGCACATCTAATCACCAGCGCGCCACCCGAGAAGCAAAAGGAGTTCCTGGCGGAAATTGGGGCGTCGAAGAATCCGCTCGCCTCCTCGATTCTGGCGAATGCGCTCAATAGCGGCCAGGACTTCAACGCCGCGCCGTTCCTGAAGTCTTCCGCCGACATGGCGAAGCTACTGCGAGACACCGAACCCCAATTTGACAATGCGGTCGGGAAGTTTGGGGGGGTGGATGGCTTGCGCTATAACGACTGGCTGCGCGCGAGCGCCGCCATCGAAAGCCAAAAGACCGGGCAAAGCATGGATGACATCATCGTCGCCAAGTTGAGCGAGCCGAGCACCGATGCGCGCAAGGTGCTGTCCTATCTGTCGTCACCCGAGGCGATGCCGTTGCTTGCGGAGGCGGCGCCAGATTCGCAGGTGCAGAAGTTGGCAGCGACTGCCCGGCTCCAGTCCAACCAGAACCCGGGCAACACCTACATGGCGCAACTCGCGGACCAGATCGAGGCGCGCATGACGAACCCGCCGCCTGCGGTCACCAAGCCCGTATTCACCCCGCCCACCGGGCCGGTGATGCCTCCAACGCTAACACCCCAAGCGCCGCAGACCATGCCTCGACGCTAGGGCTCACGCCAGTCTGATCAACCAAGAAAATGAAAGTCCGAGGTGCTCAACGCCTTGGGTTTTTCTGGCCTGCGGATGGCGGCATGTAGGAATAGAGGTTGACGGGATTGCCCTGAGCTACCACGCTTGAACTTTGTGTTGACGTTGCGTAGAGAAGGAGTTTCCATGACGCGCCAAGTCCCGTATCCCCATCCCGGCGAGATCCTTGCCGAGGAGTTTTTGAAGCCCGCCGGCATCACGGCGTACCGGCTCGCGAAGTCGATCCATGTGCCACTCACGCGCGTTGCCGCCATCTTGGACGGTGCGCGCGGAATTTCTGCCGATACCGCGTTGCGACTGTCACGCTTTTTCGGCCTGAGCGACTGTTTCTGGACGAACCTCCAAGCCGCATACGACACGGCGATGGCAAAGGATGAACTCGGCGACGAATTGGCGACGATCGAGCAATTCGATTTCGCTTGAACATTACCTCAGTCAGGTTCAAAGGGACTCTCTCAGCCGGCTTGCGACAGTCGGTCGCGGGCCGGCACCCCTAGCGTTGCTTCCGTCAGGCGAAGCAGCTTGGATTGTAGAGCCGGCGGCGGCCGGCGGTGGGCCCGGCGCTAGACGCCAAAGGCGCTCGCGGCAGGCGCCGTGCGCGGATCGTCGGGCGCGACCAGCGGCCCGATGAAGCGCCGAACCCCGATCGAGACCCCCCAGAACAGCGCCGTGATCAGGGCCGCCAAGGCCAGCCCGGCCGGGATGTCGAGCGGAAAATGCACGCCGACGTAGATGCGCGCCCAGCCTGTGACGAGCGCGATCGCGAAGACCGCCAGTCCCATCCGCCGCAGGCCGGGCCGAAGGAGCATCACCAGGGCCAATGTGAACATCACCGCCGCATGGGCGCTGGGCAGGGAGCCCCTGGCCCCGTGCCCGATGTAGCTCGGGCTCAGGCCCGCGAAGAAGGGCCTCGGCAGCTTGGTGGCATTGGCCAGGGCGTGCGCCGCGACGGCAGCGACCGCCGTGGCGACCAGGGCCGCCATCGCATAGCTGCGTTGCGCCGGCTGACGCCAGGCGACCGCCGCAAGAAGGGCCAGGCAGACCCAGGACGACCCCTCGGCCACCCGGGTCGCGAACCACAGGAGGTGCGCGTTGGGCACGTAGCCCGCCCCGATCCATTGGAAGAGGGCGAGGTTGAGTGGCTGCATGGCGCCGATCCTAGGACCCGGGAGTGTCGCCAGCATGAACACCGCGTTCATGCCAGGTTCAGGGTCGAAAGCCATGCGTGTGCAGGGCCACGCAAAGCGGATGCGGGATCAATGCGCGACGCCGAGGAGCGTGTGCAGCCGTGTGCTGGTGGTCGTGTATTGAAGCGGAATCGCCTTGTCGGGAAACACGATGGCCGTCGCTCCCCAGGCCGCCAGGGTGGCTTCGTGGAAGCCGCAGACGATCAGCTTCTTCTTGCCGGGGTAGGTGTTGATGTCGCCGACGGCGAACACGCCGCGCTCCCGCGTCTCGTACTTCTCGGTGTCGACCGGAACCTGCTTGCGTTCGAGGGCGAGGCCCCAGTCGGCGATCGGCCCCAGGCGCGGCGAGATTCCGAGGCAGCCGATCAGGGTGTCGAAGGGCAGTGCCACGGTCTGGGCGTCCGGCGTCGCGACCCGGAGCTGCGTGTCGTCGAAGCCCACGGGCTGCCCGACCTGCAGGCGAATGGCGCCGGCCGCGATGCGCTCGCGCACTGTGGCGACAGTGGCCTCGTCGGCCTGGAAGACGTCGCGGCGGTGGAGCAGCGTGACGCTCTTCGCGAGCGGCGCCAGTGCCAGCGCGGTATCCAGCGCGGCGTCGTCGCCGCCATGCACGATCACCAATTGYCCGGCAAAGCGATCGAGTGCGTCCGGGTGGTAGAAGAGCTTCGAGCCTTCCAGGCTATCGATGCCGTCGACCGCGATCCGCCGGGGCACGAAAGCGCCGACACCGGCCGCGATGAAGACGGTCCTGCAGAGGAACGTGCTGCCGCGCGACGTGCCCAGCAGCAGCCGGCCGTCGTCCTGGCGCGCCAGCGTCGCGACCTGTTCGCCGAAATGGAATTGCGGCTTGAACGGCGCGATCTGCTGCAGCAGCGATTCGACCAGCCCGCGGCCGGTCGTCACGGGCGTGCCGGGAATGTCGTAGATCGGCTTGTCGCCATAGAGCGTGACGCATTGCCCGCCGGCCTGGGACTGGGCATCGACGATGTGGCAGGCGATTTCGAGCAGTCCGAGCTGAAAGGCCTGGAACAGCCCGACCGGGCCCGCGCCGATGATCAGCGCATCGGTTTCGATGGGGAGCGCGGCAGCCACTTCCCTCAGCGGATCAGCTCACCGATCTTGTCGGTCTTGTCTTTCCACTCTTCGGCATCAGGCAGCGCCGGCTTGCGCTTGGTGATGCTCTTCCAGCCGTCGGCCAGGGCCAGTTCGGCGTTGAGCTTGATGAAGGCCAGTTGATTCGCCGGCAGGTCCTCCTCGGCGTAGATCGCGTTGACCGGGCATTCGGGGATGCAGACCGCGCAGTCGATGCACTCGTCGGGGTCGATCACCAGCATGTTCGGCCCTTCACGGAAGCAGTCGACCGGACAGACGTCGACGCAATCGGTGTATTTGCAGCGGATGCAGGATTCGGAGACGACGTGGGTCATGGTCTTGGCTAACGGGAGGAATGATCGGGGAAACCCCGAATTTTAGGCCTTTGCGGCGGCGGGCCGCACCAGCACGGCGGCGGAGGTCCGGTGCGAGGCGGTATCGACCAGGATCAGCGAACCCAGGGCGCGCGATTGCGTGAAGGGCAGCACGGCCAGCGGCTGCTGCAGCGACAGCACGACGTCGCCGATCGCATTGGCCTCCAGTTGGTCGGTCGGCTCGGCGTCGAGGGTCGTGATGTTGACCCGGTCGACGATCCGCGCTACCTTGGCCTTGACCCAGCGATGGCCCTGCAGCGCCCAGTAGACCCGGCCGGCCACCAGCGGCTCGTCGTCGAGCCAGGCGACCGTGGCGGTGATCTCGCGCACCGGTTCGAAGGCGTCGGGCGCCAGCAGCCAGTCGCCGCGCGAGACGTCGAGTTCACGGTCGAGCACGATGCCGGCGCTGTGGCCCGCATGCACCGCCTTGGGCGCGCGCGTGTGGCTCAGCACCTGCGCCACGGTGGCGTGCTGGTTGCTCGGCAGCACCGTGATGCGCTGGCCGGGCTCGATGTGCCCGCTGGCGACCCGGCCCCAGAACACGCGGCGCCCGCGCGAGGTGTCGGCCGAGGCCGAGAACTTCTCGACCCACTGCACCGGGAAAGCGAAGGGAACGGCCTCGTCCTGCGCGGTGACCGGCAGTTGCTCGAGCAGTTCGAGCAGGCTCGGGCCTTGGTAGCCGGCCCAGGCGGGGTGGCGCGAAGCCACGTTCCAGCCCTTGAGCGCCGAGATCGGCACCGTGGCGGCGACCTGCACGCCGGCGGCTTCGGCAAAGTCCCTGAGCGCCGCCGAGATGCGCTCGAAGGCGAGCTCGGCATCGTCGATGGCATCGAGCTTGTTGACCGCGAAGACGATCGACTGGACGCGCAGCAGGTGGCACAGCAGCGTGTGGCGGCGGGTCTGCGGCAGCAGCTCGCGCTTGACCACTTCGCCATCGCCGACTTCGGCGGCCCAGGCCAGCTTGGTGGCGTCGACCAGCACCACGGCGGCGTCGGCGCTGGAGGCGGCCGTGACCATGTTGCGGGTGTATTGCTCGTGGCCCGGTGCGTCGCCGATCACGAACTTGCGATGGGCGGTCGAGAAATAGCGGTAGGCGACATCGATGGTGATGCCCTGCTCGCGCTCGGCCGAGAGGCCGTCGGTGAGCAGCGCGAGATCGGTCTCGCCGCCGCGCTGGACGCCGGCCAGCTGGTCCTGCAACACGGTCTTGCTGTCGACCAGCAGGCGGCCGATGAGCGTGCTCTTGCCGTCGTCGACGCTGCCGCAAGTGATGAAGCGCAGGGCGGCGCCGGTCTCGGCGTCCTGTTGAAGGGTTGAAGTCGTCGCGTTCATGGTCGTTCTCTGCAATCCGCTGTCTGTTCGTGAAACACCGAGGAACCGGCTCCGCCGGGCCTCTGGTGTTGCCCCCGGCAGGGGGTGGGCGCCCGACACGAGGTGCGGGCAACCTGGGGGCGAGCTAAAAATACCCGTCTTTCTTGCGCTTTTCCATGGACGCTTCGGACGTCTTGTCGTCCATCCGCGTGGCACCGCGTTCGCTGACATCGGCGGCCAGCGTCTCGATCACCACGTCGCCGGCGTCGGCCGCGAGGCTGTCGACCGGGCAGGTGCAGGTGATGTCGCCGACGGTGCGGAAGCGCACGTCGCGCACTTCGACCTGCTCGCCGTCGCGCGTCGGCGTGAGTTCGGTCACCGGCACCAGCAGGCCGCGGCGCTCGACCACTTCGCGCTTGTGCGTGTAGTAGATCGAGGGCAGGGCGATATGCTCGCGCTCGATGTACTGCCAGACGTCGAGTTCGGTCCAGTTCGAGATCGGGAACACGCGGAAGTGCTCGCCCGGTGCCAGGCGGGTGTTGAACAGCGTCCACAGCTCGGGCCGCTGGTCCTTCGGCTGCCATTGGCCGAAGCTGTCGCGGTGCGAGAAGATCCGTTCCTTGGCGCGCGCCTTTTCTTCGTCGCGGCGGGCGCCGCCGATCAGCGCGTCGAAGCGGAATTCCTCGATCGCCTCGAGCAGCGTGACCGACTGGTGCACGTTGCGCGATTCGCCCGGATGGGCGAGGCGCACCGTGCCGCGCTTCATCGAATCCTCGACGTTGCGCACGATCAGCTCGGCACCGAGCTCCTTGGCGCGGGCGTCGCGGAAGGCCGTCACTTCGGGGAAGTTGTGGCCGGTGTCGATCATCAGCAGCGGGTAGGGGATGCGGCCGATGCCGAAGGCCTTCTCGGCGCACTTCAGCAGCACCAGCGAATCCTTGCCGCCCGAGAACAGCAAGGTCGGCCGCTCGAACGAGGCTGCGACCTCGCGCAGGATGAAGATGGTTTCTTCCTCGAGCGCGTCGAGTTGCGTGTTGGACAGGCGCGAGAGCGACTGCGCGGTTTGCAGCAACAGCTCGGAATCGGTACGGGCGTTCATGGAATCGGGGCGCTCAGAGAATGGATCGGATGCGGCGTGGAACATCAGTGCGCGAGGTGCAGACCGCATTCACGGTTGTCCTCGCCCTTGGTCGGATCCAGGTAGTCGAAGTTGTTGGGCAGGCCATGCGCCTGGCAGTAGTCGTGCAGATCCTTCGACGACCAGTGCAGCAGCGGCGCGACCTTGATCAGGCCGTCGGGGTTGATGCTGACCGGCTCCATCTGCGCGCGCACGGCGGTGTCGGTGGCCCGCAGCGCGGTGAACCAGACCTGCGGCGCCATCTCGCGCAGGGCGCGCGCGAAGGGCTCCAGTTTCACCTCCTCGGTGAAGGCGGCGTGGCGCGGATCGTCGAGCGCCGGCGTCGGGCCTTCCACGGCTTCGCGATGCGCCCGCGAACGCCGAGGCACGAAAATGCGCAGATCCAGGTCCAGCAGCTTCGTCACCTCGTCGGCGAAGCGGTAGGTGGCGTCGGTGTTGTAGCCGTTGTCCATCCAGACCACGGGCACGTCGGGCTTCGCGCGCGTGACCATGTGCAGGATCACCGCCTCGAAGGGCCGGAAGTTGGTGGTGATGATCGCCGGCCGGCCCAGGCCGACGGCCCAGTCCACGAGGCCCTCGGCGTTGCGGCCGAACTTGGCGTTGATTTGTGCGAGATCGATGCTCATGTGGCGAGGTTTCCAGTGGGGGCAGGGGCGTGCCGACGGCCCGCTCAGGTACGCGTGAACAACGGCGTGGCTTGCACGGCGTCGCCTTGGTAGAACGCGGCGAAGCGGTCGAACTGGCGCTGGGCCGCGGAGGCGTCGACGCCTTCCCTCAGCACCGCGCTCGAAAAGCCCATGCGTTGCATCTGCACCAGCTGGTCGATCAGGACGTCGCCGGTGGCGCGGATGTCGCCCTTGAAACCGAGGCGCCGGCGCAGCAGGAAAGCCTGGCTGTAGGCGCGGCCGTCGGTGAACTTCGGGAACTCGAGGTCGATGCGATCGACGTCGTCGAGGCAGACCTCGATCGCCAGCGGATCGGCATCGTTGGTCAACTGCAGCACGTTCGGGTCGCCGTTGTCGACGTGGTCTTCGGCGGCGATGAGTGTCAAGGTGCGGGTCATGCGGCCACCTCGACCTTGAAGCGGGCGCCGTTGGCGGCGGCCTTGAAGGGTTCGATGCCGACCCGGCGCAGCGCGTCGATGAAGGTCTCGCCGGCTTCGCGGGTGTCGCGGTAGGTGTTGAGCACGGCCTCGATCACGTCCGGCACTTCGGCCGCCGAAAACGACGGGCCGACCACCTTGCCGGGCTGCGGCGCGCCGCTGAGCGCGGAGCCGTCGGAGCCGCCGAGCGTCACCTGGTACCACTCCTTGCCGTCCTTGTCGACGCCGAGGATGCCGATGTGGCCGCTGTGGTGGTGGCCGCACGAGTTGATGCAGCCGCTGATGTGGAGGTCGATCTCGCCGAGGTCGTCGAGCTCGTCGAGGTCCTGGTAGCGCTCGGTGATCGCTTCGGCGATCGGGATCGAGCGCGCATTGGCCAGGGCGCAGAAGTCACCGCCGGGGCAAGCGATCATGTCGGTCAGCAGGTGCACGTTGGCGCTGGCGAAGCCGGCCTCACGGGCGGCGAGCCACAGCGCGTGCAGGTCTTCGGCATGGACCCAGGGCAAGAGCAGGTTCTGGTCGTGGGTGACGCGAGCCTCGCCGGCGCTGAAGCGGTCGGCCAGGCGGGCGGCGGTGTTGAGCTGGTCGGCCGATGCATCGCCGGGCGCCTGCAGGCGGCGCTTGAACGACAGCGTGACTGCGCGCAGCGCGGGGTTCTGGTGCGGCGCCACGTTGCGCTGCAGCCAGCGCGCGAACATCACGTCGTCGGCGGCTTGCGCGCGCAGGTCGGCGTCGGTGGCCTCGGCGCTGCGGAACACCCGGGTGGCCAGCGTCGGCGGCACGAAGGAGGCGCTCACGCGGTCGAGCTCGGCCTGGGTGATGGTGTGCGGCGCACCGTCGTGCTCGATCACCTGCTGGTAYTCGGCCTCGACGTCGTCGATATAGCGCTGCCCCTCGGCCTTGACCAGGATCTTGATGCGCGCCTTGTAGATGTTGTCGCGCCGGCCGTAGCGGTTGTAGACCCGGATCACCGCCTCGAGGTAGTTCATGATCTGGTTCCACGGCAGGAACTCGCGCAGCACGGTGCCGATGATCGGCGTGCGGCCCATGCCGCCGCCCACCTGCACGCGGAAGCCGAGCTCGCCGGCTTCGTTCTTCAGCAGGTGCAGGCCGACGTCATGCCAGCCGGTGGCGGCGCGGTCTTCCTTCGAGCCTGTGATCGCGATCTTGAACTTGCGCGGCAGGAAGGCGAACTCGGGGTGCAGCGTGCTCCACTGGCGCATGATTTCCGCGAACGGGCGCGGGTCGGCGATCTCGTCGACCGCGATGCCGGCACGCTCGTCGCTCGTGATGTTGCGGATGCAGTTGCCGCTGGTCTGGATGCCGTGCATGTCGACCGTGGCCAGCAGGTCCATCACGTCGGCCGACTTGGCGAGCGGGATCCAGTTGTACTGGACGTTCTGGCGCGTCGTGAAGTGGGCGTAGTGGGTCGGCAGCTTGTGCGTGCCGAGCTTGCCCTGGGTCGCCAGCGCGTGCTTGTAGACCTCGGCCTCGGGCTCGTCGTACTCGCGGGCGATCTTCGCCAGCACGCGCAGCTGGCGGCTGGACAGTTCGCCATAGGGCACGGCCACGCGCAGCATCGGCGCGTAGCGCTGGACGTACCAGCCGTTCTGCAGGCGCAGCGGACGGAACTCGTCCTCGGCGAGCTTGCCGCTCTGCCAGCGCTCGAGCTGGTCGCGGAATTGCGCGGCACGCAGGTGCACGAACTGGCGGTCGAAATCTGTGTATTGGTACATCGTGTGTCAGTGGCTGGAAGGCGACGCGTCCACCGCCCGTCAAAGCGAGCGTGGAATGTAAAAGCCAGCCTTATGGAAACAAACTATTTTTTGGTTCGCGCCTTATGCGGATAAGCTTATTTGCCAGTCCCCATGCGGGTTTGCGGGCGATTCGAGGGCTTTTCCGGATAAGGCGGAATCGGTGGGGGACCGTCGATTCTAGGAAAAGCCGGGTGTCGCGATGCACTGCTCGGCGCCCCGCGGATCCCGGCGCAATCTGAAACGGATTGCAACTGAGCTTGTCGGATAGGGCCTAAGCCATATGGACCGCGGGCCGCGAAGGCCTTATCGTTTGCTAATACCTAAGTACTCCAAATGGCAAACGGGGAGATGACGTGCATCGGTCGAAAAGAGGCGAGCTGGCGAAGCTGCGGGGCGAGATGGTGCGCTGCCGCTTGGCCGTGGCTGCCGCGCGCGAAGCATTGGTCGAGCAGCTCGGCGACTTCATGTGCGGGGACGGAACGCCGCCGTGCCAGCAGGATGTCCGGGCGCTGGACCTGCTTTGCGAAGCCCTGGAGGAGGCCGAGGCCGCCTATGCGCGCCGCCTCGCAGCGCCCCCGACGCCTCATTTCGCCGGCTTCCGGCACCGGGTGAGCTGAGCCGGCGGCTCAGAACGAGCCGACGGCCGAGCCGATCACGATCACGGCCACCAGCGCGATCAGCGCGCTCACGATGCCGACCATCACGATGTCGAAGTAGCTGTCGCGGTGCTTGGTGCCGCAGACCGCCAGCAAGGTGACGACCGCGCCGTTGTGCGGCAGGCTGTCGAGGGTGCCGGCACCGATCACCGCCACCCGGTGCATCAAGGCCGGATCGAGGCCCGTGGTGGCGGCCAGTTCCATGAAGGTGCCGCCCAGCGCGTCGAGCGCGATCGTCAGGCCGCCCGAGGCCGAGCCGGTGAGGGCGGCCAGGATGTTGGTCGACAGTGCCAGCGACACCAGTGGTCCGCCGCCGATGCCCAGCACCCATTCGCGGACGATCTCGAAGGCCGGCATCGCCGCCACCACCGCACCGAAGCCCACCAGGCTGGCGACGCAGATCACCGGCAGCACCGAGGCATTGGCCCCGGCATCGACCGTGGCGCGCAGCGAGGGCAGGCGTTTCCAGTTCAGCGCCACCAGCACCGCCATCGCCGCGGCCAGCGCCACCAGCACTGCCCAGACGCCGCCGACGTTGGCCAGGCTGATGCTGCCGAAGCGGACGTCGGCGAGGTAGCCGGTGTCCATGCGCGGCAGCACGACCAGCGCCATCAGCAGGTTGACCACCACCACCACCACCAGCGGCAGCAGCGCCACCACGATGGCGGGCTGGTCGCCGCTGTGCTGGCCATGCTGCACCTCGGCCGGGTCGAAGCTGCCGGCGGTGGTGGCGCGCTCGCGCACCACCGGATCTTCGGCGGCGTCGACGTGGGCGTCCGAGTTCAGGGTGCCGAAGCTCTCGCCGGCCGCGCGGGCCTTCGACTCCGCGCGCCGCAGCCACCACATCCCGAAGCCCAGCATGATGGCCGAGGCGATCACGCCGAGCCCCGGTGCCGCGAAGGCGGTGGTGCCGAAGAAGGGCATCGGGATCGCGTTCTGGATGGCCGGCGTTCCGGGCAGCGCCGACATCGTGAAGGTCGAGGTGCCCAGCGCGATTGCGGCCGGCATCAGGCGGGCCGGTATGTTGGCGGCGCGGAACAGGGCCTGTGCCATCGGCGCCAGCACGAAGAAGGCGACGAACAGGCTGACCCCGCCATAGGTGACCAGCGCGCCGGCCAGCACCACCGCCAGCATCGCCCGCTTCGGACCCAGCTTCTCGGTCATGAAGTGGGCGATGGTCTGCACCGAGCCGCTGTCGTCCATCAGCTTGCCGAACACCGCACCCAGCAGGAACAGCGGGAAGAACTGGGCCAGGAAGCCGGYCGCCGACCCCATGAAGGTCTGGGTCCAGTGGGCCAGCAGCGGCTCGCCGGCGAACAGCGCGGCGATCAGCGCCGCGGCCGGCGCCAGCACCAGCACGCTCCAGCCCCGGTAGGAGAGCCAGATCAGGAGGCCGAGGCCGAGGAAGATGCCTGCGAGTCCCATGGCTCAGACTCCTTCGAGGAGGGCGTCGAGATCGAGCGTCGAGCGCTTGCCGATGTCGCTCTTGTGGGCATCGAGGAAAGCCTGTGCCGAGCGCCGGCCTTCATCGCGCAGCTGGCACAGGAAGGGCCACTCCGAGATCATCTTCGACGAGGCGCCGAGCGCGAGCATGGCGTCGGTGGCGATGCGGTGGATGCGCATGCGGGCCCAGGCGGCGCCTTCGCCGCGTCCCGGATCGGCGACCTGGTGCAGCAGCGCGATCATGCGCAGTTCCTTCAGCAGCGGCGAGTTGAAGGACAGCTCGTTGAGGCGGTTGTTGATCTCGCTCGCGCTGCGTGGCACGCCGGCGCGTTCCACCGGATTGATCTGGATCAGGATGGTGTCGCTCGACTGGCATTCGCGGATCAGCGGCGTCATCGTCGGGTTGCCGGCATAGCCGCCGTCCCAGTACGGATCGCCTTCGATCTCGACCGCGTGGAACATGGTCGGCAGGCAGGCCGACGCCAGCAGCACGTCGGGCGTGAGTTCGGCGTTGCGAAAGACCCGGCCGCGGCCGGTGCGAACGTTGGTCGCAGTCACGAAGAGCTTGATCGGCGAAACCGTCAGGCGCTCGAAGTCGATCAGTTCGGCCAGGATGCCGCGCAGCGGATTCATGCCGCGCGGATTGAGATCGTAGGGCGACCACAGGCGCGTCGCCAGGTCGGCCGCCATGAAGGCCGGTGAGTTGTCGAGCGTCCAGGTCCCGGTCAGCATGTCGATCCAGCTGCGCTTGAACGGGCTGTACTTGGCGGCATCGGAAACCCCGCGCCAGAAGGCGTCGAGCGACTCGCGGGCACCCTCGGCGCCGCCCACCGCATGGCCCGAGGCCAGGGCCGCGGCGTTCATGGCGCCGGCCGAGGTGCCCGAGATACCCTCGAGGCGCAGCCAGGGCTCCTCGAGCAGGCGGTCGAGGACGCCCCAAGTGAAGGCGCCGTGCGAACCACCTCCCTGCAATGCGAGATCAATGGGAAAAGTCTTCAATCAGAACCTCCGATGGCGTAGCGAAGCCGCTGCCTGGCGAGAGTGTCCAGCCGCGCCGTGTCGGCACGGTGTCAGCAGCAAGAATTGCGCCCAGGCGGGCGCAGCGCACGACTTTAAGGGCGTGCTGGTCATTGCGGCAACGTCTTCGTTTGGCTTGCGCAAGCGCGCTTTTCGGCGCCTGAATCAGCGAACTGCAGCGCCAGGGATCGCGCGGAACAGGCTTCGCCGGGCCGCTGGTATCGCCCCCTCGAGGGGGCGGCGCCGCAGGCGCTTCAGGGGAGCTTCAATTCAGTCCGGCAGCCGGCGCACCACCACGGTCGCCTCCAGCCCTTCATAGGCCTCGGGGTCGCCGTACCAGCTGCCCGAGATCGGCGCCGCCAGGGCCGGATCGCGCGCCACGCCGACGCGGATCAGCTGCGAACTGGCCATCAGGTTGTTGGTGGGATCGAAGGCGACCCAGCCGGCGCCCGGCAGGTAGGCGTGAAGCCAGGCGTGCGTGCTGCCCGAGCCGGTGATCGCCTGCCCTGGCTCCGCTTCGCCGGTGTCGAGGGCGGCGTCGTAGAGATAGCCGGAGACGAAACGCGTCGCGACGCCGAGGCGGCGGGCGGCCTCCATCATGAGCAGCGCGTAGTCGCGGCAGCTGCCGCTGCCGAGCGTCAGCGTCTGCAGCGGCGTCTGGGTGCCTTCCTCGTCGCGCGCGGCGTAGCGCAGGCTCTGCCCGATGTGGGCGTTCATGCGCGTCAGCACGTCGCGCGTGCTGTTGGGCTGGTCGGTGTGCAGGAACTGGTGGGCCCAACGGATCAGCGTGCCGTCCGGATCGTCGTGGTGCGGGCGCAGGTAGTGTTCGAGGTCCAGCCGTTCCGCCAGCGAATAGGCGAAGGGCAGCACTTCCGCCGCGGGGTCCAGCGCCAGTTCGTCCGGCGGCGTCGGCACGTGCTCGATCGTGAACGAGCAGACGATGCGCAGCTCGGTCGCCTCGCCCATCGGCTGCACCAGCGCAACCGAGTTGGAGTGCGGGTCCTGGATCATCCGCACGTAGGCCTGCGGGCTGACCTGCAGATCGGTGGCGAGCACCCGCAGGTCGTGGCTGTCGCGCGGCCTGAACATCACGCGGTGCAGTCCGAAGGTGACGGGCGTCCTGTAGCGGTAGACGGTGGTGTGGGTGATGTCGTAGCGAATGGCCATGGGGCATTGTGGCCGCGCCGGCGTTTCGTCCTGTTTGGGGATGCATCCGACCGCGTTGGGGGTGTCAAATGAACGCCGCTGCGCATCCCGTGGGCGAGACGAGGAGGCCCGGATGGACAAGGAGTCGAAACCCGGCGCCGGAGGGCTTTCCGGCAACGGCCTGATCGCCGTGCTGCTGCTGGCGACCGGAGCGCTGTTCGTGCGCGAGATCCCGCTGGAGACCCATCGCCCGCCGGCCAGCGACCCCGGCATGGAACAGCACTTCTCGCTGCAGGACGTCGATGCGCGGCTCTGGCAGGACCCCTTCGGCGCCGTCGCCAGGGGGCGGGCCGAGCTCCGCAAGAAGTCGCCGGCCAAGGCCGCCGAGGACGATGCGCAGCGCAGCGCGGAGGCACTGGCCGAGGCCGTCCGGCGGCGCGAGGGCGTGGAGATCCTCGCCGTCATGCTCGGCGGCGGGCCTTACTCGGACAGCATCGAAAGCCGCCGCCGCACGCGCTATGCCGTGCTCGCCGGCCTCAATGTCAGCGGCTATGCCCCGATGGACAACGAGCACCTGGGCTACTTCATCCCGCCGCCCGCGAGTTCGCCCCTGTCTCGCCTGCAGGAGGTCGTGCCCTACGAATGGTTCGAGCCCGCCGCCGACATCCGTCCGCGCGAGGGCGATCGGCCGCGGCCGGCCGTGCTGGTGGTATGGCTGCAGAGCGAATCCTTCGCGGACCATCCGCTGCAGCGCATGAAGGACCTGACCCGGCCCTTCGAGTCGGTGCGCGTGAACTGGCGGGTGCTCGGCCCCTGGGGGTCGGACGGCCTCAAGGCGATGGTCGACGAGACGGTGGAGCGGGATTTCCAGGTCGCGCCGTCCGGACTGAAGCGGATCAGCTACTACTCGCATTACGCGACGGTGCCCGATCGTGCGCTGCTGGAGAACAAGGCCGGCTACGACGGCAAGTCGACCCTGTCCGCCTTTCTGGCGGACAAGGGCGTGACCTTGGTCAGGACCATCGGCAGCGACCAGCAATTGGTCTCCAGCCTGGTCGGTGAACTGGTGCGGCGAGGCCTGGTCGCGCAGCCGCTGGAACCCAACGAAGGCGCCGAGATCGCGGGCGGCTACAGTGCCGTCTGCCGGCCCGAGGGCGATTCGCAGGTCGAAGCGCCGAGCCATGTCGCGGTGGTGGCTGAATGGGACACGCTGTACGGGCGCAGCCTGCGACGCGCCTTCATGGCGAAGAAGGGCGAGCCGGGCTTTTGCGTCGACCGCTTCAACTATGTTCGCGGGCTCGACGGCCAGGTGCCCAGTGGCAGCGGCGGCGGCGGCGACGGCACGGCCGGTTCCGGCGACGGCGGCAAGGTGGTCTCGAACGACAAGGATGCCGCCCGGCGCAAGGACGGCACCTTCGTCGAACGCGCCGAAGGCCAGAGCCAGTTCGACTACCTGCGCCGGCTGGCGGTCCAGATGCACGTGCAGGACCGGAAAGTACGCAAGTCGAGTGCCGACGGACGCGGGCTGCGCGCGATCGGCGTGCTCGGCAACGACGTGCACGACAAGCTGCTGGTGCTGCAGGCACTGCAGCCCGAGTTTCCGAACGCGATCTTCTTCACCACCGACCTCGACGCCCGATTCCTGCATCCGCGCGAGCAGGCCTGGAGCCGCAATCTGCTGGTGGCCTCCAATTTCGGGCTCAGCCTGGAGCGCCGGCTGCAGGGCGGTTCGCCGCCGTTTCGCGACAGCTACCAGACCTCGGCCTTCTTCTCCACGCGCATCGCACTCGACGATGCGCAGCGCGCCGGTTTTTCGATTGCCCATGACGATGGCGGACGCCGATCGGTGTCGCAGGCCGAGATCAGGAGCAGTTGGTTCGATCGGCCGCGCATCTTCGAGATCGGGCGCACCACCGCCTTCGACTTCAGCGACGGCGAGGCCCGGGTCAGGCCCTGCAAGGAGCAGGACTGGATGAGCTGCGAGCACATCCATCCGCCGGGTTCGCCGCGCTATCCGGAGCCTCGGCAGGCCATGCTGGCACTGATACTGAGCGGCCTGCTGCTGGCGCTGTGGGCTCCCGCGCTGTGGCTCAGCCGCTCGGGCCGACATCGCCTGTCGGGTTTCGCGGCCGGAGCCGTCGGTCCGGCCGGGCGGCTGCTGCGCTATGGCGCATTGGTGCTGGCGCTGCTGCTGGTGCAGGCCGCGCTGCCCTGGTGGCTGGCGTCGCAATGGCAGCCGTTCGCCGAATGGCTGACGCACGACGGCAAGCCGCTGGTGGCCTTCGAGGGCATCAGCCTCTGGCCCACCGAGGGCATCCGCCTGCTCGCGCTGTGGCTGTGCCTCTATCTGCTGCTGCGCGGCTGGACCATGCTGGACCGCAACGTCGACGAGATCAGCCGCCAGTTCCGACTGGGCCCGACGCGCCGCGAACTGGTGGCCGAGCAGCGCGCGATCGATGCCGACCTGCCCTGGTGGGAGCGGCTGCTGTGCATGTTCTCGCTGGAATTCGTGCCCCGGTCGGCGCCGCAGACCGTGGCGGGCCACGGCATGCCGGCGGCGGCGCTCGACTTCTGGAAGCGGCACATCGTGCAGAACCGACTGAGCGCGCGGCTGGTGCGGACCACGGTCTTCGTCGTGCTGATGCTGGGCCTCAGCGGCCTGCTGGTGCAGGCCCTGGGCGAGGACCTCTTCGTGCCGCAGCGCGGCGACCTGTCCCTGCGCGTGCACCGGGCGCTGCTGGTCCCGGCCGTGGTGGCGATGTACTACCTGGAGTTCTTCGTCGTCGATGCCACCACGCTGTGCGTCGGCTTCGTCACCGGCCTGCGCCGCCAGGCCGCCAACTGGCCGCTGTCCACCCTGGATGCCTTCCAGCGCCAGCTCGGCATTCCCAAGGAGTTCCTCGACAGCTGGATCGACCTTCGCTTCATCGCGCTGCGCACGCGCTGCGTCACCCGGCTGATCTACTACCCGTTCGTCGTGCTGTCGCTGCTGCTGCTGTCGCGCAGCGCGACCTTCGACGACTGGTTCATGCCCACCAGCACCCTCCTGCTGGCCGGCGTGGGCGCGGCGATCGCGGTCGGCTGCGCACTGGCGCTGCGCTTGGCGGCCGAGGCCTCCCGGCGCAGCGCCCTCGACCAGATCCGGGATGCGCTGATGCGGGCCCACGCCGCGCGCGCCGACGACGCCTCGAAGGCGCCGCCCCCAGGCCAACCCACGGTCGAGCAGCTGAAGCTGCTCCTGGGGCGCGTGGAGGAACTCCATGAGGGCGCCTTTGCGCCGTTCTGGCAGCAGCCGCTGCTGAAGGCCGTGCTGCTGCCCTTCGCGACGCTCGGGGGGTCGACCCTGCTCGACTACATGGCGCTGGCCAACCTTTGACCGGCCGCCCTGGCGCTGTCCAGCGTCCGCGCGAGCTTGACCGGCAGCGGCAAGGGCTCGCCGTGCCATTGGGCCGCCAGCAGCTCGGCACACAGGGCGGCGAAGCTGAGGCCACGCGAGCCGAGTGCGGTGCAGAGCCAGAGGCCGTCGGGCTGCCCGGGCCACAGCGGGCCGACCAGCGGACGGCGGTCCGCCGAGGCGCAGCGCACGCCGGTCCAGGCGCGGGTCGCGCCGTCGTCGAACGCGCGGCCGAGCTGCACTGCGGCGTCGGGAAGCAGGCGGGCCAGGCGCGCGCGATTGAAGGCGGTGTCCTCGGCCCGCGGCCGGGCGTCGCGGCTGTCGCGGTCGAAGGTGGCACCGATGAACCACTCCAGCCCTCCGGCCGCGGGCACGCCGGCGATCAGATGGCCATCGCCGTTCACCGGTGCCGCGGGCAGTCGCATGCCGTCCGTCATGCGGCCGCCCTCGACCTGGCCGCGCACGGCTTGCAGGGGGTAGGCGGGCGCCAGCGCATGGCTCTCGAAACCGGCGGCGATGACCACCCGGTCGGCCTCGGCCAGCTGCTGGCCGTCGGCGTCCTGCAGCACCCATGGCGCGTGCCCGGTGCCCTGGCGCTCGATCCGGGCCACGCGGCAGCCGGTCCGCACGCGGATGCCGGGCTGCGCCAGCCAGGCCTCGACCAGCCGGGCCGGCCGCACCCAGCCGGCCCGCGCATGCCAGAGGGCCGCCGAAGCGGCCGGCAGGCCCGACGCGCGGACCCGATCCGGGTCTGCGTGCCACGATTCGTTGGGCCCCTCGGCCGACCAGTCGGCCGGCAGGCGATCGTCGCCGTCGGCGCGCCATTCGAGCACGCCGCTGRCGCGCCAGTCTTCACCTTCGACCAGCCACTGTTCCAACTGCTGCCAGGTGGCGCGGATGCCGGCGCGCGTCAAGCGCGAGAGCAGCGCATCGTCTGGCGAAACATGCGGCGCCAGCAGCCCGGCCGGCAGGCTGGAGGCGCCGGCCGCCGGGCGCCCGGCGGCATCCAGCACCTCGACCTCCCAGCCCCTGCGTGCCAGGCTGGCCGCGACCGCAGCGCCGGCCAGGCCGGCGCCGATGACCGCGCAGCGGCGGCCCGGTGGCAGCGGCGCCGCCGCGGGGGCGCGCTGCCGCACCTCCCAGGCCGGCTCGAAGATGCCTTGCAGGCAGTCGCGCTTGGGCGGCAGGCCGGGCGCCCTGGTCAATTGGAAGCCGTTCTGCGCCAGCGCATCGCAGACCGCGCGCGCGATCGTCCAGGTGGCGAGCCGCGTGCCGCGCCGGGCGAAGCGCGACACCGCCTTGAGCGTGTCGGGCGACCACATGGCTGGATTGCGCTGCGGGCTGAAACCGTCGAGGAAGATGCTGTCGGCCTCGAAACGCTGCGCACGCAGCATCGCCTGCACGTCGCCGATGCAGAGCGTGAGCAGCACCTTTCCTTGATCGAAAGCGAGGCGATGGAATCCCGGCAGCAGGCCGTGCCACTGTGCCGCCAGCATCTCGGCCAGGGGATGCAATTCAGGATAGGCGCCGGCGGCGCGCAGCAGATCGTCGCGCGACACCGGGAAGGCCTCGATCGAAACAAAATGCAGCAGGCGCGGCCGCCGCGGGTCCTCGCGCCAGGCGCGCCAGACTGTCAGGAAATTGAGGCCGAAGCCGAATCCGGTTTCGAGAATCCGCCATTGCGGCTGCCCGGCCCAGGTGGCGGGCAGGCCGCAGCCGCCCAGGAACACGTGGCGGGCCTGCGCCGGCGCGCCGCTTTCGGAGTGGTAGATGTCATCGAAGCGCGCGCTGCGCGGAATGCCGTCGGCGCGCCAGGCTACGGGCTCGGCCATGGCACGCGAAGACCCGGAACTCAGGCTGCGGGCGGTGGCACGTAGCCCTGCGCGACGTCGGCGCCTTCGCCGAAGAAATGCTTTTCCATCTGCCGCGCCAGGTATTGCCGGGCCCGTGCATCGGCAAGGTTGAGGCGGTTCTCGTTGACCAGCATCGTCTGCTGCTTGAGCCAGGCGGCCCAGGCCTCCTTGCTGACGTTCTCCCACAGGCGCTTGCCGAGTTCGCCGGGGTAGGGCGGGAAGTCGAGGCCTTCGGCCTCTTTGCCGAGCTTGATGCACTGGACCATGCGTGCCATTTGGATGCCTTTGTGGGTGTCTTAGTTGATTTCGTTATTTAGAACTGAGAACTTGGTTGTTCTCGATTCCATATGCCGTATTCAGAATACGTGGCTTCAGCGTTATGCCTATTACGAGCACAAGACCATGAGCCTCCGTCGCGACTTTATCAAGCTTTCTCTCGGCGCCGCCGCCGCAGCCAGCATCGCCCTGACAGCAATGCCGTCGTTTGCCCAAGGCGTGACCTTGCTCAACGTCTCCTACGACCCGACGCGCGAGCTCTACGTCGACTACAACCAGGCCTTCGCCAAGTACTGGAAGGCCAAGACCGGCCAGGACGTGACGATCAAGCAGTCGCACGGCGGCTCGGGCAAGCAGGCGCGGTCGATCATCGACGGCATCGACGCCGACGTCGCGACCCTGGCGCTGGCCGGCGACACGGAGGCCCTCGTCACCCATGGCGGCCTGGTCAAGCCCGACTGGCAGAAGCGGCTGCCGCACAACTCGGCCCCCTACACCTCGACCATCGTCTTCCTCGTGAAGAAGGGCAATCCCAAGGGCCTGAAGGACTGGGACGACCTGGTCAAGCCCGGCGTGCAGGTGATCACGCCGAACCCCAAGACCTCGGGCGGCGCCCGCTGGAACTACCTGGCGGCCTGGGAATTCGCCAAGCGCAAGTACGGCGGCGACGACAAGGCCAAGGAATTCGTCGGCAAGCTCTACAGGAACGTGCCGGTGCTCGATGCCGGCGCCCGCGGCTCGACCATCACCTTCGTCCAGCGCGGCGTCGGCGACGTGCTGCTGGCCTGGGAGAACGAGGCCTTCCTGGCGCTGAAGGAATTCGGCCCCGACAAGTTCGACATCGTCGTGCCTTCGATCAGCATCCTGGCCGAGCCCACCGTGACCGTGGTCGACAAGGTGGTCGACAAGAAGGGCACGCGCGCCGTGGCCGAGGAATACCTCAAGTACCTGTACTCCGATGAAGGCCAGGAGGTGGCGGGCCGCAACTACTACCGGCCGACTTCCGACAAGGCCAAGGCCAAGTTCGCCAGCCAGTTCCCCAAGCTGACGTTGTTCACGATCGACGACGCCTTCGGCGGCTGGGCCAAGGCCGACAAGGCGCACTTCGCCGATGGCGGCTCCTTCGACCAGATCTATCTGGCGAAGCTGAAGTAACAGCAGGCAAGGTCAGCGATGTCCGTTCTCCTGATTGCCGGCAGTCCTTCCGCGCCCTCGCGTTCGGCGGTGCTGCTCGATGCGGTGGCGGCGCGGCTCGCCGCGCGCGCGGTGCCGGTCCAGCGGCTCGCGATCCGCGAACTGGCGGCGCATGCCCTGCTGCTCGGCGAGGCCTCGCACCCGTCGGTGCAGCATGCGGTCGAGCAACTGCAGCGCGCCGACGTGATCGTGATCGCCACCCCGGTCTACAAGGCCGCCTACAGCGGCGTGCTGAAGGTCTTCCTCGACCTGCTGCCGCAGTCGGCGCTCAAGGGCAAGACCGTGCTGCCGCTGGCCACCGGCGGCAGTCCGCACCATATGCTGGCGCTCGACTATGCGCTGCGCCCGGTGCTGCAATCGCTGGCGGCACGGCATATCCTGCCGGGCGTCTATGCCACCGATGGCCAGGTCACGCTGCAGCCCGAGGGCGCCTACCAGTTGCAGGCCGAACTCGCGCAGCGGCTCGACGACGCGGTCGAGACGCTGGCCAGAGAAGGCCTCAGCCTGCCGCCGGCCTGGGGCTTCGAGGCGGTCGACTTCTCGCGCGTGCGATGTAGCGTCTGAGCCGCCCGGCGTCCGTCGCGGCGCCGCCTTCCTTCAACAACCCCGTTCCCGATTCGAAACGCCGCTCGTGCGGCGCGGGACTTCCTTTGTCCGAAAGAAACGCATGCCGCCTGTTCTCACCGACGACTTCCAAGCCTCGCGCCCGCTGCGCCGGGTCCTCGCCGACCTCGCGATCAGCGTGCTGGTGGTGGCCGCGATCGCGCTCATCACCGGCTTCCTCGCGGCCACTTCCGCGCCGCTGTGACTCCCGCAGCTCGAAAGAAAGCATCACCATGAACTCGCATTCATCGATTCGTCGACGGCTCCTTCAAGTCAGCGCCGCTGCGCTGGCGCTGCCGGCGCTTTCCGCCTTCGCCCAAGCCCCGGCGCGCACCCTGCGCATCGGCAATCAGAAGGGCAACCTGAGCCTGCTCAAGGGCCGTGGCACGCTCGAGAAACGCCTCGCACCGCTGGGCGTCAGCGTCAAGTGGACCGAGTTCACGGCCGGGCCGGTGCAACTCGAGGCGCTCAACGTCGGCTCGATCGACTTCGGCGACGTCGGCGAAGCGCCGCCGATCTTCGCGCAGGCCGCCGGTGCGCCGCTGGCCTACGTGGCGGCGACCGTGCCGCGGCCGCAGTCCGAGGCGGTGCTGGTGCCGAAGGCCTCGACGATCCAGTCGGTCAAGGACCTGAAGGGCAAGAAGGTCGCGCTCAATAAGGGCAGCAACGTCCATTACTTCCTGGTCAGGCTGCTCGAGAAGAACGGCCTGGCGTACGGCGATGTCAACCTCATCTTCCTGCCGCCGGCCGATGCCCGCGCCGCCTTCGAGAAGAGCTCGATCGACGCCTGGGTGATCTGGGATCCGTTCCTGGCCGCGGCGCAGAAGACGCTCGACGCCAGGCTGCTTGCCGACGCCACCGGCGTGGTCGGCAACCGGGCCTTCTATTTCTCGTCGCTCGACTACGCGAGCAAGAACGCCGACGTGGTCAAGGTCCTGATCGAGGAGCTCGACAAGGTCGACCAATGGGCCCAGGCCAACCGCGGCGCTTTCGCGGCCGAGCTCGCGGGCCTGTGGGGCCTGCCGCAACCGGTGGTCGACCTGTCGGTGTCGCGCACCCGGTTCGGAACCGGGCCGATCACCAAGGCGATCCTCGGCGAGCAGCAGCAGATCGCCGACACCTTCCTCGCGCTCGGGCTGATCCCGAAAAAGATCAACCTGCTCGAAGCCGTGGCCGCGGGTACCTCCTGAGACCTTGCGGGACAGATCAAGAAACTGCGAAGCAGTTTTTTCTCTGTCCTCAACTGACTAAGACTTGCGGGACAGATCAAGAAACTGCGCAGCAGTTTTTGCTCTGTCCTCGACTTCCGAAGACCTTGCGGGACAGACCAACAAACTGCGCAGCAGTTTTTGCTCTGTCCTCAACTGACTAAGACCCTGCTCGACCGACTAAGAACCCCCATGCAAGTTTTCTGGTTCCTGCCCACCCACGGCGACAGCCGCTATCTCGGCACCACCGAGGGCGCGCGCGCGGTCGATCTCGCCTATCTCCAGCAGATCGCCGGCGCCGCCGATTCGCTCGGCTACGAAGGCGTGCTGATCCCGACCGGCCGTTCCTGCGAGGACCCCTGGGTCGTCGCCGCCAGCCTGATCGGCGCCACGCGGCGCCTCAAGTTCCTGGTCGCGGTGCGGCCCGGCCTGCACCAGCCCAGCCTGGCCGCGCGGATGGCCGCGACCTTCGACCGGCTGTCGGGCGGGCGGGTGCTGGTGAACCTGGTCACCGGCGGCGACCAGGCCGAACTCGAAGGCGATGGCGTGTTCCAGGACCATGCTTCGCGCTACGAGCAATCGGCCGAGTTCATCCGCATCTGGCGCGGGATCATCGCGAGCAGCCACGACGGCCGAAGCTTCGACTACGACGGCAAGCACCTGAGCGTGAAGGGCGCCAAGCTGTTGTTCCCGCCGACGCAGAAGCCGCACCCACCGGTGTGGTTCGGCGGCTCGTCGGCCGCGGCCCACGATCTCGCCGCCGAGCAGGTCGACGCCTACCTGACCTGGGGCGAGCCGCCGGCCGACGTGGCGAAGAAGATCGCCGACGTGCGCCAGCGCGCCGAGAAGTACGCAGACCCCCACGCTTCGCTGCCCCCCGAGGGGGCGCCCGCCGCCTTGGGGCGGCCCGGCGGCGCCGGCGGCAGGGCGCTGAAGTTCGGCATCCGGCTGCACGTGATCGTGCGCGAGACCGAGGACGAGGCGTGGCGCGCCGCCGAATCGCTGATCAGCCGGGTCGACGACGAGACCGTGATCCGTGCCCAGGCCGCCTTCGCGCGCATGGACTCCGAGGGCCAGCGGCGCATGGCCGCGCTGCATGCCGGCGGTGCCAGGCGGACGCGCGAAGCGCTCGAGATCAGCCCCAACCTGTGGGCCGGGGTCGGGCTGGTTCGCGGCGGCGCCGGCACGGCGCTGGTCGGCGATGCGAAGACGGTCGCGGCGCGCCTCGAGGCGTACGCCTCGCTCGGCATCGACAACTTCATCCTCTCGGGCTATCCGCATCTGGAAGAGTCCTTTCGCTTCGCCGAACTGGTGTTCCCGCTGCTGCCGCACAAGCAGCGTCCGGGCTTGCCGGGCCAGGTGCTGAGCGGTCCCTTCGGCGAAGTCGTCGCCAATCTCGACGCGCCCTCGCGGCTCGCCTCCCAGAGCTGAAAGACTCTCCATGAATCAACAAGTACAGGCCTTGCCGGTGGCAGCGCCCTCGCTGGCCGCGGCCAGGAGCTTCACGCTCGGCGTCGCCCGGCGACTGGTGCCGTGGCTGGTGCCCGTCGGGCTGATCGTCGCCTGGCAGATCGCCTCGTCGCTCGGCTGGCTGTCGACGCGGGTCTTGCCGGCCCCGGTCGACGTGGTCAAGGCCGCGTGGCGGCTCACCGCTTCGGGCGAACTCTGGACCCATGTCATGGTGAGCGCGGCGCGGGCGCTGACCGGACTGGCGATCGGCGGCGGGCTCGGACTCGCGCTGGGCCTCCTGACCGGCTCGGTGAAGGTGGCCGAGACGCTGCTCGACTCGACGCTGCAGATGGTGCGCAATATTCCTGCACTGGCGCTGATCCCGCTGGTGATCCTGTGGTTCGGCATCGACGAGTCGGCCAAGCTGTTCCTGATTTCGGTGTCGGTGTTCTTCCCGATCTATCTCAACACCTTCCACGGCATCCGCAACGTCGACCCGCAGCTGATCGAGATGGGGCGCACCTACGGACTGACGCGCTGGCAGCTCTACAAGGAAGTGATCCTGCCCGGCGCGATGTCCTCGATCCTGGTCGGCCTGCGCTTTTCGCTCGGCCTCATGTGGGTCATCCTGATCGTGGCCGAGACCATCTCGGCGCAGTCGGGCATCGGCTACCTCACGATGAATGCGCGCGAGTTCCTGCAGACTGACATCGTGCTGGTCGGCATCCTGCTGTACGCGCTGCTCGGCAAGCTGGCCGACCTGCTGGCGCGCGGGCTCGAGCGATGGTGGCTGCGCTGGCATCCGGCGTATGGAGCGGCCAAATGAGCGGCGGCGTGCGGCTCGACATCCGCGGCCTGTCGAAGCGCTATGGCGAGCGCGAAGTGCTGCGCAACACGCAGCTGGCCATCGAACCCGGACAGTTCATCGCGATCGTGGGCCGCAGCGGCTGCGGCAAGAGCACCTTGCTGCGGCTGGTCGCGGGCCTCGAACAGGCCTCCGAGGGCGCGCTCTTCACCGACGGCAAGGCTGTCGACGGACTGCACGACGACACCCGGATCATGTTCCAGGAGGCGCGCCTGCTGCCATGGCGCCGGGTGATCGACAACGTCGCGCTGGGCCTGCCCGAAGCGGACCGCGCCCGTGGCAGGGAGGTGCTGGCGCAGGTCGGCCTGGCCGAGCGCGGCGGCGAATGGCCGGCGCGCCTGTCGGGCGGCCAGCGCCAGCGGGTCGCGCTGGCCCGGGCGCTGGTGCACCAGCCGCGGCTGCTGCTGCTCGACGAGCCGCTGGGTGCGCTCGACGCGCTGACGCGCATCGAGATGCACCGGCTGATCGAGAGCCTGTGGCTGCGCCATCGCTTCACCGCGCTGCTGGTCACGCACGACGTGCAGGAGGCGGTGGCGCTGGCCGATCGCGTGGTCCTGATCGAGGACGGCCGGATCGCGCTCGACGAGAACATCGCGCTCGCCCGGCCGCGCTCGCAGGGCGACCCGGCCTTCGCGGCGATCGAGAAACGCATTCTCGACCGCGTGCTGCAGAAACCCGACGCCACCGGGTCCGAGCCTGCCAACGACACCCGCTGGACCGACGGTCCGGCGCATGTGCTGCGCTGGGCCGTGTGAGTTCAATTCTTTTCAACCCGAAGGAGTTTTCATGTCCATCCAGGCCATCAACGTTCGCAACCAGTTCAAGGGCAAGGTGCGCGAAATCATTCGCGGCGACGTCGTCTCCGAAGTCGACGTCGAAACCGCGTGGGGCATCGTGACCTCGGTGATCACCACGCGCTCGGTCGACGAACTGCAGCTCAAGCCCGGCTCCGACGTCGTCGCGCTGGTGAAGTCGACGGAGGTGTCGATCGCGAAGCTGTGAGCCGGCGCTTAACCCCGGCGCGGTGGGGTTTTGTACGATGGTGCATGGTCGGTGCCCGGCCTCACCCTCGAAGGAAGCCCCATGCCCCCACTGGACGTCAGCGACATCGTCCGCGCCCTGCACCTTGCCCGTGACGAGTGGCGCGATTCGCAGCAGCGCTCGCGCGAGCCCGGCAGCCGCGAGTTCCCCTCGCGCGAGGCGCTGGCCGGGATCGTCGAATCGCTCAAGGGCGCGCTGTTCCCGATGCGCCTCGGGCCGCCCGAGCTGCGGCACGACAGCGAGGATTTCTATGTCGGCTACACGCTCGATTCGGCCCTGCAATCGCTGCGGGGCCAGGCCCGGCTCGAGCTGCTCTACACGGCACGCCATCAGCCGCGCGCGTCCGAGGACATCGAGGCCGAAGCGGCCGCTGCGGTGCAGCAGTTCGCGACGGCGCTGCCGTCGATCCGGCGCCTGCTCGACGGCGACGTGCTGGCCGCCTTCCAGGGCGATCCGGCGGCGCGCAGCGTCGACGAGGTGCTGCTCTGCTACCCGGGCATCCTGGCCATGATTCACCACCGCCTTGGCCACCAGCTCTACGGGCTCGGCCTGCCGCTGCTGGCGCGCATCGTGGCCGAACTGGCCCATGGGCAGACCGGCATCGACATCCACCCGGGCGCGACGATCGATGCCGGCTTCTTCATCGACCACGGCACGGGCGTGGTGATCGGCGAGACGGCCGTGATCGGCAAGCGGGTGCGCATCTACCAGGCCGTGACGCTGGGTGCCAAGCGCTTTCCGACCGATGCCGACGGCAACCTGCAGAAGGGCTTGCCGCGCCACCCGGTGGTGGAGGACGATGTCGTGATCTACGCCGGTGCGACCATTCTCGGGCGCGTCACGCTGGGCAAGGGCGCCACCATCGGCGGCAATGTCTGGATCACCGACGACGTGCCCCCCGGCGCCAGCGTGTCGCAGGCCAGCCTGCAGAACGCGCCGCAGAGGCGCCGTGCCTGAGCTATCGTTTCCTTTTCCTCAACCCGTTTCAAGGAGTCTTCATGGCCCAGAAAAAGATTGCCGTCGTCATCGGCAGCCTGCGCAAGGATTCGCTGAACCGCAAGCTCGCGCTCGCGATCGCCCATCTCGCACCGGAGGACTTCACCTTCGAGCATGTGCGCATCGATGACCTTCCGCTCTACAACCAGGACGACGACGGCAACCAGGCTCCCTCGGTGCGGCGCCTGAAGACCGAGGTCGCCGCGGCGGACGGCCTGCTGTTCGTCACGCCCGAGTACAACCGCTCGATTCCGGGCGTCCTCAAGAACGCGCTCGACAATGCCTCGCGGCCCTACGGCCAGAGCGCCTGGGCCGGCAAACCGGCGGGCGTGGTCGGTGTGTCGGTCGGCGCCGTCGGTACCGCCGTCGCGCAACAGCATTTGCGCGGCATCCTGGCCTACCTGGATGTGCCGGCGCTCGGCCAGCCCGAAGTCTTCCTGCAGAACAAGGAAGGCTTGTTCGACGACAAGGGCCACATCGCCGAGGGCAGCAAGCAGTTCCTGCAAGGCTGGGTCGACAAGTACGTGGCCTGGATCAAGACCCACACCGGAAAGTAGAACGAGAAAAGGGCGAGCCGCCGAACGCGGATCGCCCTTTCTGTCACGTTCCGGACGGCGTCCGGCCCTGAATCAGGCTGCCAGCGCGGCTTGATCCTGGTTCGCGGCCTTGCCGGTCGTCGCGACAGCGATATCGGACCGTGCGGCGGTCAGCGCGGCAGACTTGGCCGCATCGCCCATCGCCACGCCTTCGGCGCGGACGATCCGCACGTCGGTGATGCCGAAGAAGCCGAAGACCACCTTGAGGTAGCTTTCCTGGTGTTCCATCGCCTGGCCGCCTTCGCTGGTCGAATACATGCCGCCGCGGGTCGAGGCCACGATCACGGTCTTGCCGCCGGCCAGGCCGACCGGGCCCTTGTCGGTGTACTTGAAGGTGCGGCCGATCTGCGCCAGGCGGTCGATCCAGGCCTTCAGCTGGGTCGGCACCGTGAAGTTGTAGAGCGGAGCGCCCACGACGATCACGTCGGCGGCCAGGAATTGCGTCACCAGCCGTTCGGAGACTTCGTTCTCGCGACGTTGCGCTTCGGTCGGCTCTGCCTGGACACCGACCTTGATGCCCAGCGCGTCGGCACTGAAATGGTTCGGGGTGTCCACCGCGAGGTCGAGGTAGTCGACGCTCGTGTTCGGGTGGGCGCGGCGCCAGTCGGCCACGATTTCGGCGGTCAGTTGACGGGAGACGGAATTGGTTCCGAGGACGCTGGAATCGACGTGCAGGAGTTTCATGATCAATGCTTTCTTTGAAAGCGCCGGCACTGAAATCGGTCGGCGTGGGATGAATTCTATTTTTGTGGCGATTGATTGATAAGTCTGCAAAAATGGCCTACTTCGTTCCAAAAATAGGACAGTGACTCGATGCAGGATCTCAACGACATGGTGTTCTTTGCCGAAGTGGCCGAGCGCGGGGGCTTCGCGGCCGCCAGCCGGGCGCTCGGCATCCCGAAGTCCCGCCTGTCGCGCCGGGTGGCCGACCTCGAAGTGCAACTCGGCGTCCAGTTGATGCAGCGCAGCACCCGGCGCTTGTCGCTGACGCCGGCCGGCGAGATCTACCTCAAGCACTGCGCCGCGATGCGCGATGCCGCGCAGGCGGCGTCCGAGGCGGTGGCGCAGATCCAGACCGAGCCGAGCGGCACCGTGCGGCTGAGTTGTCCCGTGACGCTGGCGCACAGCAGCGTCGGCCCGCTGCTGCCCGAGTTCATGCGGCGCTATCCGCAGGTCCGGGTCGAGATGCRGGTTCTGAACCGGCCGGTCGACCCGGTCGAGGAGGGCGTGGACCTGGCCCTGCGCGTGCGCCCGACGATCGAGGACAGCGCCACGCTGGTGGCCAAGAATTTCGGTGGCAGCCGCGGCATCCTGGTGGCGAGCCCCGACCTGCTGCGGCGCCAGGGACCGGTCTCGACGCCGGCGGATCTCGGCAGGCTCGACTCCGTCGCCATGTCGACCGGCGATGGCCGCGCCAACTGGCGGCTCGAAGGTCCCGGCGGCAAGGTGGTGGTCCACACCCACGCGCCACGCTATGTCGCCGACGACCTGCTGACGCTGAAGTTCGCGGTGGTCCAGGGCATCGGGGCGTCGGTGCTGCCGGACTACATGTGCCGCAGGGACATCAACGCCGGCAAGCTGCTCGAGGTGCTGCCGGGCTGGGGACCGGAACCCGGCATCTGCCACGCCATGTTCCCCGCCCGTCGGGCCCTGGTGCCGGCGGTACGCCGATTGATCGACTTCCTGGCCGAGAACCTGGACGGGGCCGAACCGCACCACCTGGCGGAATAAGGCGCTTATGTCGAAAAGCTCATATCCAAACAAGTAGATATTCGTTTGTCGTTTAAGCGATGGTTTGCAGAATGGCGGCCATGACCGGCTCCCCCATCACCTGCCCAGCGCGACTTCGCCGGGATCCCGCGCGTCATGCCGGCGCCGAGCGAGCGGGCGGCGCGTGAGCAGACCGACGATCATCATCGTTCCAGGCTGGCGCGATTCCGGACCCGGACACTGGCAGAGCCTGTGGGCCGAGCGCATGCAGGGCGCCGTGCGGGTGGTGCAGGACGACTGGATCACGCCGAGCCGCGCCGCCTGGGTGGCCACGCTCGAGAAACTGGTTCTCGAGAGTCCGCAGCCGGTGATCATCGCGGCCCACAGCCTCGGCTGCATCGCGACCGCGCACCTGTCGGAAGCGGCCGCGGCGCGCATCAGCGGCGCGCTGCTGGTGGCGCCGGCCGACCCGGAACGGCGCGCCGTGCTGTCCGATTTCGCCCCCGTGCCCTACGCCAGGCTGCCGTACCGCAGCGTCGTGGTGGCGAGCAGCAACGACCCCTTCTGCCCGGTGCGGCTGGCCGGTGCCTATGCCCGCGCCTGGGGCAGCGAATTCGTTCGCATGCAGAATGCCGGCCACATCAACATCGAATCCGGACACGGCGACTGGCCCCTGGGCCTGGCGCTGCTGCAATCGCTGACGGACGAGCCGACCACCCTGATGGCCGGCCACAAGAATCCAGAAACCTTGGCAACCCTATGACTTCCAGAATCAAGACCTTCATCGGCGCCGTGGTCCTCGCCGCCAGCGGCGCGGCCTCTGCCCAGACGCTGCTCAATGCGTCGTACGACGTGGCGCGCGAGTTCTACAAGGACTACAACGCCGCCTTCGTCGCCAACTACAAGAAGACGACGGGCAAGGAGGTCAGGATCGACCAGTCGCATGGCGGCTCGAGCGCCCAGGCGCGGGCGGTGGCCGACGGCCTCGACGCCGATGTCGTGACGATGAACACCACGACCGACATCGATTTCCTGGCCAATGCCGGCGTGGTCGCCAAGGACTGGCCCAAGCGCTTCCCGTACAACGCATCGCCGACCACCTCGACGATGCTGTTCCTGACCCGCAACGGCAATCCGAAGGGCATCAAGGACTGGGACGACCTGATCAAGCCCGGCGTGCAGGTGGTGGTTGTGAATCCGAAGACCGGCGGCAACGGCCGCTACGCCTACCTGGCGGCCTGGGGCTACGTGAAGAAGAAGGGCGGCACCGACGCCCAGGCGGCCGAGTTCGTCGGCAAGCTGTTCAAGAACGTGCCGATCCTGGCCCGCGGCGGCCGTGATGCGACCACCGCCTTCCTGCAGCGCAACATCGGCGACGCGCTGATCACCTTCGAATCGGAAGTGGTGTCGATCGACCGCGAGTTCGGCTCGGGCAAGGTGGATGCGGTGTACCCGTCGATCAGCATCCTGGCCGAGAACCCGGTCGCGATCGTCGAGCGCACGGTCAACAAGAAGGGCACCGGCGAACTCGCCAAGGCCTACCTCGACTACCTCTACTCGGAAGAGGCGCAGGAAATCGCCGCCAAGCATGCGCTGCGCCCGCGCTCGGAAGCGGTTCTCAAGAGGAACGCCGCGACCTTCAAGCCGCTGCAGCTGTTCACGGTGCAGGAATTGTTCGGCAGCCTGTCCGAAGCGCAGAAGGTGCACTTCAATGACGGTGGGCAGTTCGACAAGCTGTACACGCCTGGTGCGAAGTAAATGAGCGGTGCTGCTTCATCGGCGCTGTCGTCCGCGGCAGCGCCGCTGGCGTCCGGGGGCGGGCGCGGCGTGTCGCGGCGCGTGCTGCCGGGCTTCCACATCACGCTCGGCTACGCGGTGCTCTACCTGAGCCTGATCGTGCTGATCCCGCTGTCGGCGCTGGTCTTCAAGACCTTCACCATGAGCTGGGAGCAGTTCTGGGTGGCGGTCACGGCGCCACGCGTGATGGCCTCGTACCGGCTGACCTTCGGCGCCTCGCTGATCGCCGCGCTGGTCAACCTGGTGTTCGGGCTGCTCGTGGCCTGGGTGCTGGTGCGCTACAAGTTCCCGGGCAAGCGGATCGTCGATGCGCTGGTCGATCTGCCCTTCGCCCTGCCCACCGCCGTCGCCGGCATCTCGCTGACCGCGCTGCTGGCCGGCAACGGCTGGGTCGGCCAGTTCCTGGAGCCGCTGGGCATCAAGCTGGCCTTCACGCCCGCGGGCATCGTGATCGCGCTGATCTTCATCGGCCTGCCCTTCGTGGTGCGCACGGTGCAACCGGTGCTCGAAGACACCGAGAAGGAACTCGAGGAGGCCGCGACCAGCCTCGGCGCGACCCGGCTGCAGACCTTCACCAAGGTGATCCTGCCGTCGATCATGCCGGCGCTGCTGACCGGCTTCGCGATGGCCTTCGCGCGCGCGATCGGCGAGTACGGCTCGGTGATCTTCATCGCCGGCAACATGCCGATGATCTCGGAGATCACGCCCTTGATCATCATCGGCAAGCTGGAGCAGTACGACTTCGCGGGCGCCACCGCGGTCGCGCTGGTGATGCTGGTGATCTCCTTCGTGCTGCTGCTGGTCATCAACGGGTTGCAGGGCTGGAAGCGGCGCCGCTCGGAGGCCACGCAATGAGCCCCCGCCCGGCCGCTCCGAAGGGGGCTCGCACCGCAGTGCGAAGCACGGAGGTCATCCGATGAACGCCCCGTCGAGAACGGTTCGCCGCGCACAGGCCGGCACCACCGAGTCGGCCTGGGTCCGGCGCACGCTGATCGGCTTCGCGCTGGCCTTCATGTTCCTGTTCCTGGTGCTGCCGCTGGCCGCGGTCGCGGCCGAGGCGCTGCGCAAGGGCTTCGGCGCCTACCTCGAAGCGTTGAAGGAGCCCGACGCCTGGGCCGCGATCCGCCTGACCCTGCTGACGGCCGCGATCGCGGTGCCGTTGAACCTGGTCTTCGGCATCGCCGCGGCCTGGGCCATCGCCAAGTTCGAGTTCCGCGGCAAGGCCGTCCTGACGACCCTGGTCGACCTGCCGTTCGCGGTCTCGCCGGTGGTGGCGGGCCTGATCTACGTGCTGGTGTTCGGCGCCCAGGGCTGGTTCGGCCCCTGGCTGCAGGCGCACGACATCAAGATCATCTTCGCCGTGCCCGGCATCGTGCTGGCCACCGTGTTCGTGACCTTCCCGTTCATCGCGCGCGAACTGATCCCGCTGATGCAGGCCCAGGGCACCGACGAAGAGCAGGCCGCCATCGTGCTCGGCGCGACCGGCTGGCAGACCTTCTGGCGCGTGACCTTGCCCAACATCAAGTGGGGCCTGCTGTACGGCGTGATCCTGTGCAATGCGCGCGCGATGGGCGAGTTCGGCGCGGTGTCGGTGGTCTCGGGCCACATCCGCGGCCAGACCAACACCATGCCGCTGCACGTCGAAGTGCTCTACAACGAATACCAGTCGGTGGCCGCCTTCGCAGTGGCTTCGCTGCTGGCCATCCTGGCGCTGGTCACGCTGGTGATCAAGTCGGTCATCGAATGGCGCCACGAGCGCGAGATGAAGGCGATCGCCGAACTGCCGCCCGAGCGCCCGACGCCGGCGACCTGAAAGAGAGAAACTATGACCCCCACACTTCGCACTTCGTGTCTTCGCTGCCCCCCGAGGGGGTGCGTTTCGCCTTGGGGCGGCCCGGCGGTGAAACCATGAGCATCGAAATCAGAAACGTCAGCAAGCAGTTCGGCGATTTCCACGCCTTGCGCGATGTCAGCCTGGACGTCGCCTCGGGCGAGCTGGTCGCGCTGCTGGGCCCCTCGGGCTGCGGCAAGACCACGCTGCTGCGCATCATCGCGGGCCTCGAGACGGCCGGTGCCGGCAGCATCCTGTTCGCGGGCGAGGACACCACCGACGTGCATGTGCGCGAGCGACAGGTCGGCTTCGTCTTCCAGCACTACGCGCTGTTCCGCCACATGACGGTGTTCGAGAACGTGGCCTTCGGCCTGCGCGTCAAGCCGCGCGGCCTGCGCCCGAGCGAGGCGCAGATCAAGTCCAAGGTGCACGACCTGCTCAAGCTGGTGCAGCTCGACTGGCTGGCCGACCGCTATCCGGCGCAGCTGTCGGGCGGCCAGCGCCAGCGCATCGCGCTGGCCCGTGCGCTGGCGGTCGAGCCCAAGGTGCTGCTGCTCGACGAGCCTTTCGGCGCGCTCGACGCCAAGGTGCGCAAGGAGTTGCGCCGCTGGCTGCGCCGGCTGCACGACGAGCTGCACGTGACCAGCATCTTCGTCACCCACGACCAGGAAGAGGCGCTCGAAGTGGCCGACCGCGTGGTGCTGATGAACAGCGGCCGCATCGAGCAGGTCGGCTCGCCGCAGCAGGTGTGGGACCATCCGGCCAGCCCCTTCGTCTACGGCTTCCTGGGCGACGTGAACCTGTTCCACGGCCGTTCGCTCGAGGGCGAGGTTCAGGTCGAAGGCATTCGCCTCGACACCCGCGACCAGCAGGGGCTGCGCGACGGCAAGGCGCTGGCCTATGTGCGGCCGCACGACCTCAGCGTCGAGCGTTACGCGCCGGGCGCCAGCGGCATCGTTGCGACCCTGAGCCGGGCGATCGTGGTCGGACCGATCGCGCGGCTGGAACTCGAACCGGTCGAATCGAATCCAGATAATCCGGGCTCCGGAACCATCATCGAGGCGCAACTCCCTGCGCAACAGTTCCGGGACCTCGCATTGCGCGAGGGCGACAAGGTGGTCGCCACGCCGCGCAAGGCGAGGGTGTTCGTAGAGGATTGGGTTTCACCTTGAATGTGATCGACTGGTATTTCGGTGCGCCGCGGCGCGCCCTGGCTTTGATCAGCCTGGCTTGCATCGCGATGCTCGCCTTCGGCATGTACCTGCAGCACGTGGTCGGCCTCGAGCCGTGCCCGATGTGCGTCGTGCAGCGCTATGCGCTGGTGCTGGTGGCCGTCTTCACCGGGCTTGGCGCGGCCAGCGGCGGCAAGGCGTTGCGGGTCGTCGGCATCTTGCTGGCCCTGGTCGCGGCGCTGGGCGGCGCCTACACGGCGGCGAGCCAGAGCTGGCTCCAGTGGTACCCGCCCGAGGTCGTCTCGTGCGGCCGCGATATCTACGGAATGATCGAGACCTTTCCGCTGCAGCGCGCGCTGCCGATGATCTTCCGCGGCGCCGGCGACTGCTCGCAGGTCGACTGGACCTTTCTCGGCCTGTCGATCGCCAACTGGTCCTTCATCGCGTTCGCCGTTTTCACCGTCCTGCTGCTGGTCCTGCTGTTCCGCCGCGCTCCCGCCCAGTCCGCGTTCAGAACAGCCTACTGACCTCCGCGGCCGGCGCGCAGCCAGGCCCGTTGGTGAAACACCGAGGAACCGGCTTTGCCGGGCCTCTGGTGTTGCCCCCGGTAGGGGGTGGGCGCCCGACACGAAGTGCGGGCAACCTGGGGGCGAGCTCAGAGCGGCAAGGTGTCGAAGGCCGCGTAAGCCGTTGCCAGCCAGGTCTTCACGCGCTGGCGCTCGAGCAGCCCGAGCGCGTGCGGACCTTCGCGGTCGTTGACCGCCTTCCAGAAGCTCGTGTTGCGCGCGTCGATCTTGCGCATGCTGGCATCGTGCAGCCGGGGCAGGGCGATGACGCGGGCACCATGGACGGTCGCCTTGCTCAGAGACTGCGATGCGAGCAGCAGGCCGAAGTCGTTGCCGCGGCCGTAGTTCTGCACCACGATGTAGTTCGGCTGGTCGCCGAAGGTGTCGATCAGCGTCCCCAGCAGGTCGCTCGAATCCTTGCCGTCGTCGAGCACATGCCAGAAATTGACCGCCACCCCGAGTTCGGCGAAGACGTCGAACAGGTCGGATTCCTTGATCCAGCGCGACAGGGGGGCCAGCGTCTGGGCCGCCAGGTCGACGATCACGCTCTGCTGCGGGTTGGTTTCGAATCCGTTGACCACGGTGTCCAGACCCTCGAAGCTGTCGACCACGACCGGCGAGGCAAAGCCTTCATAGAAGCGGGTGAAAGAGCTGTGCGAACGGTCTGTGTCGAAGCCCACGAAGGGCCGGCTGTGGTCGATGAAGTGCTGCGCCAGGACCCGCGCCGTGACCGATTTGCCGACACCGCCTTTTTCGCCGCCGATGAAATTGATGGAGCTCATGAGGTTCCTGCCAGAGTGGGGTGAAAACTGCGAATCATTCTAGGGGGCCGGATTGCGCGCAGCGCCACGCGGCCGAGTCGTGGGAGAGCAGTGGAATTGCACAATTTATTATGCAAATAGGAAAATTGCTCATTTAATTAATCAAAGTTTGATTTTGGGCCAGGGTTCGCACAAAATGCTTGGCATATGGAACATATGCACAACATAGTGCGCATGACGACCTTGGCCAGCATCGGCGGATTCCTGCGCCAGGCGCGCAAGGATCGCGCCATGACCGTGTCGGAACTGGCGACCCGGGCTGGAATCTCCCGAAACACCTTGGGTGCGCTGGAGGCAGGGCGGGGCAACGTCGAGCTGAACACGCTGCTGGCACTGCTCCGGTGCCTGGAACTCGAGATGCAGTTCCTTCCGCTGTCGGTGGCCGACCTGGCCCGATTCGGCGCCGACACCAAGCCCACGGGTCTGCAGGACGAGGTGCGCCGCCTGATGCAGACACCGCCGCGGCGGCGCCTGCCATGAGCGCCGCCCGGCCGCCCGAAGGCGCTCGCACCGCAGTGCGAAGCACGGAGGTTGCCTTATGAGCGCCGCCCGGCCGCCCGAAGGCGCTCGCACCGCAGTGCGAAGCACGGAGCTTGCCTTATGAGCGTCGTCCGTTCGCTGCGCATCCGGCTTGGCAAGACCGACGTCGGCTCGCTGTTCGGACTCGACGACGGCCGGGTGTACTTCAGGTTCGACGATGCCTATGCGAAGAATCCGTCGCGACCCGTGCTGTCGCAGCTCTACGTGATGGCGCCGGCCACCGAGGGCAGCGCCGAAAGGGTGTCACAGGCCCTTGCCGAGGCCGAGGCCGCCACGGTGGCCCAGCTGCTGGACCCGGCGCTCGACGTCAACCGCGGCGATGGCAAATTCGGTCTGCCGCCCTTCTTCCAGAACCTGCTGCCCGAAGGGCCGCTGCGCAAGCAGCTGATCGCCGACCTCGGCCTGCAGGTCGACGACGAACTGGGGCTGCTCGCGGCCTGTGGCGGCGACCTGCCGGGCGATGTCCGCGCAGATGCGGAAACACTCGACGAGCCGGCCCTGGGCCGATTGATCGGCCAGAGCCGCGACAGCTACGAAATGAGTTCCGGCCAGATCCCGACGCCGCAGCAGACCTCGATTTCGGGTGTCCAGCCCAAGGTGGCGCTGGTGGCGGGCGGCGGCCCGGGTCGCTATGTGATGCGTTCGAGGCAGTCGGACCGCAGGCATTTCATCGGCAAGCTGCCGACCGGCGAATACGACCGGCTCCCCGAAGTGGAATACAGCGCGCTGACGCTGGCGGCAGCGGCGGGCGTGAACACCTGCGAGTTCTCGCTCGAGCCTTTGTCCGCGATCGCCGACCGGCTTCCCTACGCGCTGCAGAACGACGAGCGCAAGTTCCTGCTGGTGTCGCGTTTCGACCGCGACGCGCCCACCGACACGGGGCGCCTCCACATGGAGGATTTCGCCCAGGTCACGGGCACGCCGTCGGAATACAAGTACGCCGGCACCTACGCCGCGATCGGCCTGCTGCTCAAGCGCCGCTCGGCCAGGGGCGAGGCCGACGTGGCTGAGCTTCTGCGCCGCATCAAGGTCTCGGAGCTGCTGGGCAACTACGACGCGCATCTGAAGAACTTCAGCCTGATCTATCCGGCCGGGCAAGCCAGGCCCGAGCTGTCGAAAGCCTACGACATCGTTGCCTACGGTGCGTACTTCATGGGCTCGGGGCATGGCCTGAAGTTCTTCCCGCAGCAGGCACCGCGCACGCTGCTGACACCAAAAACGCTGCGCGAGCTCGCCAACATCTGGGACATTCCGGAAAAGCAGTTGCGCGAGGTGGTGGCGCACTGCGTCGACCGGGCGATGCGCAGCTGGCCAGGCCTGCTGCGCACGCTGCCGTTGTCCGCCGCGCATCGCGCGCGGCTGGTCGAGCACATCCAGGCCAACGCGAGTGTCGTGGCCTGGCGTCGGCGCCACCCGGACGCGGACGGGTTCGACCCCGCCCCCACGCTGCCTTGGGGCGGCCCTACTTCGGCACCATCGAAAAGAACGGCCCGAGGCTCCCCAGGAACCAGTTCTGGCTGAAGTCGAGCGCGGCGCGGCGGTACCGCTCGTCGGCCTGCGCCGCCAGCAAGTCCAGCCGGGCCACCACCTTCGACAGTTCGCGGTCGACCAGCAGGTTGCGGCCGCGCTCGCTGATCTCGGTGGCCAGCAGCAGCGGCTGGCCGTCGGGGCCGGTCTTCGAGCCGATCAGCCAGAGCGAGATCTCGAAGTTGCGCGCCGCCCGGAAGCTGTTCTCGGCGCTGACCGCGTCGAGCATGTTCTGCTCCCAGGTGTTGCCGTTGGCCTGCTTGAGCAGCGCCGCCCAGCCGACCACCAGCGCCGCGACACGGTCGCCTTCGAAAGGCTTGGGCGCGGTCTCGAAGGCCAGCCGGATGGCATCGATGCCGTAGGCGCCCTGCAGCTGGGGCAGCGGCGTGTTGTTCGAGATCGCGTCCCAGGTGCGCTGGATCGCCTCGTCGGCGCTGCCGCACCATTTGCGCCATTCGCGCGGGTTGCGGCGGTAAAGCGAGAGCTGCACCCGCCGCACCGACTGCAGGTTGTCGCGCAACGCGAGGTTGGCGATGCGATTGGCGCCGGTCTGGAGCCATTCCTTGCTGGCGTAGGGCTCGGCGCGATCGGTCGAGGCGCAGCCCGCCAGCGCCAGGACCGTCACCCCACCGCCGATGAGCCACGCGCGGCGGCCGAGGGGCGGGGAAAGAGGGGAAACGCGCATGGTCTGCACGTTATCATCCTCGCCTCAGGTGGCGGCCTGGCCTGGGGGTGTCGGCCGCCGGAATCTGCTTACAAATCAACACCTTGGCACCCAACCTTGGCAAAACAACTGGCTTAGGGCCGACCTGACGTGCGTCTCAATTCCATCAAGCTTTCGGGCTTCAAGTCTTTCGCCGAACCCACCAATTTCCTTCTGCCCGGCCAGCTGGTCGGGGTGGTCGGTCCCAACGGCTGCGGCAAGTCGAACATCATGGACGCCGTGCGCTGGGTGCTCGGCGAATCGCGCGCCTCCGAGTTGCGCGGCGAGTCGATGCAGGACGTCATCTTCAACGGCACCACCACGCGCAAGCAGGCCAGCCGGTCGAGCGTCGAGCTGGTGTTCGACAACGCCGACCACCGGGCCGGCGGCCAGTGGGCCCAGTTCGCCGAGATCGCGGTCAAGCGGGTGCTGACGCGCGACGGCAATTCGAGCTACTACATCAACAACCAGCCGGTGCGCCGCCGCGACGTGCAGGACGTGTTCCTCGGCACCGGACTCGGTCCGCGCGCCTACGCGATCATCGGCCAGGGCACCATCAGCCGGATCATCGAATCCAAGCCCGAGGAACTGCGCCTGTTCCTCGAGGAAGCCGCCGGCGTCTCGAAGTACAAGGAACGCCGCCGCGAGACCGAGAACCGGCTCGGCGACACGCGCGAGAACCTGACGCGCGTCGAGGACATCCTGCGCGAACTCAATAGCAACCTCGAGCGGCTCGAGAAGCAGGCCGAGGTGGCGGCGCGCTACAACACGCTCACCGGCGACGCGACGCGCAAGCAGCACCAGCTGTGGTTCCTGAAGCGCAGCGAAAGCGAGGCCGACCAGGCCAAGGTCAAGGCCGATGCCGAGCGCGCAATCAACGACCTCGAGTCGCGCACCGCCGACCTGCGCCACATCGAGGCCGAGCTCGAGACCATCCGCCAGGCCCACTACGCGGCCGGCGACCATGTCAACCAGGCCCAGGGCAAGCTGTACGAGGCCAGTGCCGAAGTCGGCCGGCTCGAGGGCGAGATCCGCTTCGTGGTCGAGGGCCGCCAGCGGGTCGAGCAGCGGTTGGTGCAGCTGCGCGAGCAGATGGCGCAATGGAACGCGCGCCGCGAGGATGCCGAAGCCGAGATCGAGACGCTGGCCGGCCAGGGCGTGAACGCCGAGGAGCAGTCCGAATTGCTGGCCGCCCAGCTCGAGGAGCACGACGCCCGCATGCCCGAGCTCGAGGACGCGCAGCAGCGCGCCCAGAACGAGGCCAACGCGCAGCGCGCCACGGTGGTCCAGGTGCAGCAGCAGATCCAGGTGCTGGCCGCCGACCAGCGCAACATCGAGGAACAGAGCCGCCAGCTCAACCAGCGCGCCGAGCGGCTGCGCACCGACCAGAACGCGCTCGCGGCGCCCGACGAGGCCCGCCTGCGCGACCAGCAGGAGCAGCTGGCCATGGCGCAGGAGGCCGCCGCCGAATCCGATGCCCGCCTGCAGGAACTGCAGGAAGCGGTGCCGCAGCTGGACGACGACCGGCGCACGCGGCAGCAGGCCGTGAACACCGAAGGTGCCCGGCATGCGGAACTCTCGGCCCGGCTGGAGGCGCTCAAGGCGCTGCAGGAAAAGGTCAAGACCGACGGCAAGCTCGCGCCCTGGCTGGCCAAGCACGGACTCGAGAGCCTGCAGGGCCTCTGGAGCCGGATCCACATCGAGCAGGGCTGGGAGAACGCGCTCGAATCCGCGCTGCGCGAGCGCCTGGGCGCGCTCGAAGTCAGCCGGCTCGACATGGTCCGGGCTTTCGGTGGCGATGCGCCGCCCGCCAAGCTGGCCTTCTACTCGCCGCCGATGGCGGCCGTGCCGCAGGGTCCGTCGACGCTGCCGCGCCTCGCGGACCTGCTGCGCCTTGGCGATGCCGGCCAGCAGGCGCTGCTGGCTGAATGGCTGCACGGCTGCTTCACCGCCGCGACGCTCGAGGAGGCACTGGCGCAGCGCGACAAGCTGCAGCCGGGGGAGGTGATCTACGTCCAGAGCGGCCATGGGGTCACGGCCCACAGCGTCAGCTTCTACGCCCCCGATTCGGAACAGGCCGGCTTGCTGGCGCGCCAGCAGGAAATGGAGAACCTGGAGCGCCAGCTGCGCGCCCAGACCCTGATCGCAGACGAGTCGCGCACCGCCCTGGCGCGCGCCGAGGCGGCGTAYGGCGATGCCGCGCAGCGGCTGGTCACGGCGCGGCGCGAGGCCGCCGAGACGCAATCGCGCGCGCACGAACTGCAGGTCGAGACGCTGCGCCTGTCGCAGCTGGCCGAACAGACGCGGGCCCGCAGCGAGCAACTGTCCAACGACCTCGGCGAGGTGACGGCCCAGCTCGAGGATCTGCAGGAAAGGCGCATCGCCGCCGAGTCGCGCTTCGAAGAGCTCGACATGCAGCTGGCCGACAGCCAGGAGCGCCACGCGCAATTGGACGAACGGGTCATCGAGGCCGGCCGCGCGCTGACGGCCAGCCGCGAACAGCACCGCAGCCTCGAACGCCAGGCCCAGGAGGCGACCTTCGCCCAGCGCACCCTCGAAGCCCGCCGCGCCGAGCTGAGCCGCGCGATCGAGACCGCGACCCAGCAGAGCGTCGCCTTGACCGACGAAGACGAGCGCGCACGCGCCGAACTCGGACGCCTGTCCGACGCCGCGGCACAGGCCGGCCTGCAGGATGCGCTGTCGCTCAAGCTCGAGCGCGAGACCGCGCTGGGCGCGGCGCGCAGCCAGTACGACGACCTGACCCTCAAGCTGCGCGCCAGCGACGAACGCCGGCTGCAGCTCGAGCGCGAGCTCGACCCGCTGCGCCAGCGCATCACCGATTTCCAGCTCAAGGAGCAGGCCGCCCGGCTGGGCTTCGAGCAATACCAGCAGCTGCTGGCGGACGCCGAGGCCGATCTCGAGGCGGTCGCGCTGTCGATCGAGACCGACAAGGTGCGGCTGACCGGCCTGCAGAGCGAGATCGATCGGCTCAACCGCGAAGTGGCGGCGCTCGGCGCGGTCAACCTCGCGGCGCTCGACGAACTGGCGGTGGCCAGCGAGCGCAAGACCTTCCTCGATGCCCAGTCGGCCGACCTCAACGAGGCCATCGGCACGCTCGAGGACGCGATCCGCAAGATCGACGCCGAGACCCGCGACCTGCTGGGCGGCACCTTCAAGATCGTCAACGAGCATTTCAGCCGGATGTTCCCGGAGCTGTTCGGCGGCGGCAACGCCAGGCTCATGATGACCGGCGACGAGATCCTCGACTCCGGCGTCCAGGTGATGGCGCAGCCGCCGGGCAAGAAGAACCAGACCATCCACCTGCTGTCGGGCGGCGAGAAGGCGCTGACCGCGATCGCGCTGGTGTTCGCCATCTTCCAGCTGAACCCGGCGCCGTTCTGCCTGCTGGACGAGGTCGACGCGCCGCTGGACGACGCCAACACCGAGCGCTATGCCAAACTCGTCACAGCCATGAGCCGCGAAACCCAGTTCCTCTTCATCAGCCACAACAAGATCGCGATGGAAATGGCCGAGCAGCTGATCGGCGTGACCATGCAGGAGCAGGGCGTCTCGCGGATCGTCGCGGTCGACATGGAATCGGCCGTGTCGATGGTCGAGGCGGCTTGATGACCCCCACGCTCCTCACTTCGTGTGTCGCTGCCCCCCGAGGGGGCCGCAGGCCGCCTTGGGGCGGCCCGGCGCCGGCCTGGGCGACCCCCACGCTCCTCACTTCGTGTGTCGCTGCCCCCCGAGGGGGCCGCAGCCGCCTTGGGGCGGCCCGGCGGCGTCTGATGACCCCCACGCTCCTCACTTCGTGTGTCGCTGCCCCCCGAGGGGGCCGCAGCCGCCTTGGGGCGGCCCGGCGGCGTCTGGTGACCCCCACGCTCCTCACTTCGTGTGTCGCTGCCCCCCGAGGGGGCCGCAGCCGCCTTGGGGCGGCCCGGCGGCGTCTGAGCCGGTGCGGTCCATGAGCAATCTCACCGTCGCCCTCGCCATCCTCGGTGGACTGGTTCTTGCCACCGTGGTCGGCTACAACACCTGGATGTCGCGCCGCAATGCGCCGAAGCAGCCCGATGCGCCCGACAGCGCGCCGGCCGAGGCCGAAGCCGGACCCAAGGGCGAACTCGAACCCGTGCTGCACATCGATCCGCACCAGGTGCCTGGCCACGAACGGCATGAGCCCCTGTTCGACCCCGACCTGCCGGCGCCGACCGCGCTGGCCACGCCCTCGTCCGAGCGGCGTGGCGGCCTCGATCCGCTGATCGATGTGATCGCCCCCGTGTCGCTCGATGGCCTGGCCTCCGGCGACGCCGCGATCGCGGCCATGCCCGCGACCCGGCGTGCCGGCAGCAAGCCGGTGGCGGTCGAGGGGCTCAACGAGTTCACCGGCGAATGGGAGCCGGCGGTGGCCGGCCAGCGCTACGGCGCGTTCCAGGTCGGTGTCCAGATGGCCAACCGCACCGGTGCGCTCAACGAGATCGAGTACTCCGAGTTCGTGGTCAAGGCCCAGGCCTTCGCCGACGCGGTCAATGGCGCGCCGGAGTTTCCGGAGATGCTCGACGAGGTGGCGCGGGCCCGCGAGCTCGACCAGTTCGCCAGTTCGCACGATGCGCAACTGAGCTTCGTGCTGCGCGCGCGCCATGCGGCCTGGAGCCCGGGCTACGTGCAGCAGAACGCCGCGCGTCTCGGCTTCGTGGCCGGCCTGATTCCGGGCCGCATGGTGCTGCCGGCGGGCGAGCACGGGCTGCCGCCGATCCTCGGCCTGTCCTTCGACACCCAGGCCGCGCTGGCCGACGATCCGGCGCAGTCGGCGATCCGCGAGCTGACGCTGAGCCTCGATGTGCCGCAGGTCGACCGCACCGAGCGGCCCTTCGAGCGGATGCGCGAGGCGGCTGCTGCGCTGGTGCGCGAGATGGACGGCGTCGTCACCGACAGCGACGGCCAGCTGCTGCGCGATGAGACCATGGACGCGATCGGCGTCGACCTCGAACAGCTCTACGACACGCTCGATTCGCGCGATCTGTCGGCCGGCTCGCCGCTGGCGCGCCGATTGTTCAGCTAGCCGGAGATTCCCATGACGACGCGTGAAGACGCGGTGAAGGAAGCCGCCGCGCTGAGCGAGCAGTTGCACCGCCATGCCCATCTCTACTACGTGCTCGACGCGCCCGAACTGCCGGACGCCGAGTACGACAGGCTGTTCCGGCGCCTGCAGGCCCTGGAGGAGGAATTCCCCGCGCTGCGCACGCCCGATTCGCCGACCCAGCGCGTCGGCGGCAAGCCGCTCGACGGCTTCGCCAAGGTGCGCCACAAGGTGCCGATGCTGTCGATCCGCACCGAGACCGACATCACGCCCGCCGGCGCCAGCGCCTTCGACGCGCGGGTGCGCAAGGAGCTGGGGCTGGCCGAGGACGGGCCCCAGGTCGAGTACGTCTGCGAACTCAAGTTCGATGGACTGGCGATCAACCTTCGCTACGAGAACGGCGTGCTGGTGCAGGCCGCCACCCGTGGCGACGGCGAGATCGGCGAGGAGGTGACGCAGAACATCCGCACGGTGCAGCAGATTCCGCTGCGCTTGCGCGGCGAGGCATCTGCGATTCCCCCGGTGGTCGAGGTGCGCGGAGAGGTCTACATGCGGCGCGATGATTTCGACGCCCTCAACGAGCGCCAGCGCGAGAAGATCGCCGCCGGCCAGAAGAACGAGAAGGTCTTCGTCAATCCGCGCAACGCGGCGGCCGGCGCGGTGCGCCAGCTCGATCCGGCGATCGCCGCCCGGCGGCCCCTGAGCTTCTTCGCCTACGGCCTGGGCGAGGTGACGCCGCCGGAGCAGGGCGGGCCGGTGCACCCGACCCAGTTCGATTGGCTGCAGCAGTTCAGCGCCTGGGGCTTTCCGGTGGCGGCGCAGACCGCGCGGGCCCGCGGCGCGATCGAGCTGATTGCCTTTCACGAGACCATCGGCCGCCAGCGCGACGCCTTGCCCTACGACATCGACGGCGTGGTCTACAAGGTCGACAGCCTCGAGCTGCAGCGGCAGCTGGGCTTCGTCTCGCGCGAGCCGCGATGGGCCGTGGCGCACAAGTACCCGGCGCAGGAGCAGCTCACCGAGGTGCTGGCGATCGAGGTGCAGGTCGGACGCACCGGCAAGCTGACGCCGGTGGCCAAGCTGGCGCCTGTGTTCGTCGGCGGCGTCACGGTGACCAACGCCACCCTGCACAACGAGGATGAGACCCGGCGCAAGGACGTGCGCGTGGGCGACACCGTGATCGTGCGGCGCGCCGGCGACGTGATCCCCGAGGTGGTCGGCGTGCTGCCCGAGAGCGCGGCCCGGCCCGAGGCCGAGCGCGGCCCGGTCTTCACGATGCCGCACCAGTGCCCGGTCTGCGGCTCGGATGCGCTGCGCGAGGAGGGCGAGGTCGACTACCGCTGCACCGGCGGCCTGTTCTGCGCCGCGCAGCGCAAGGAGGCGATCCTGCATTTCGCGGCCCGGCGCGCGCTCGACATCGAGGGCCTGGGCGACAAGCTGGTCGAGCAGCTGGTCGACGCCGACCTGATCCGCACGCTGCCCGACCTGTACAAGCTCGGCTTCACGACGCTGGCCGGCCTGGAGCGCATGGCCGACAAATCCGCCAACAACATCGTCGAGGCGCTCGAGGCGTCGAAAAAGACCACGCTGCCGCGCTTCCTGTTCGGCCTCGGCATTCGCCACGTGGGCGAAAGCACGGCCAAGGACCTGGCGAAGCATTTCGGCAAGCTCGACGCGATCATGGATGCGAGCGAGGAACAGCTGCTCGAAGTCAACGACGTCGGGCCGGTGGTGGCGACCAGCCTGCGGACCTTCTTCCATCAGCCCCACAACCGCGAGGTGGTCGAACAGCTGCGCGCCTGCGGCGTGCACTGGGAAGAGGGCGAGCCCGCCGCCCGCGCACCCCGGCCATTGGCGGGAATGACCTTCGTCATCACCGGCACGCTTCCTACGCTGAGCCGTGACGAAGCGAAGGAAAAACTGGAGGAAGCCGGCGCCAAGGTGGCTGGTTCGGTGAGCAAGAAGACCGACTACGTGGTGGCCGGCGCCGAGGCCGGCAGCAAGCTCGACAAGGCGCGCGAGCTGGGGGTGGCCGTGATCGACGAGGCTCGGATGCTGGAGATCCTCGCGCAGGGTTTATCCTGAGCTTTCGCGTTTCCCCGGTCAACAGCCGAGCTCGGCGGCCGTTGAAACGCCAGATTGCTCAGGAGGTCCGGATGAAGCGATTTCGTTCTGTGTCGGCCGTCATCGCCGGGGGCGTTACCGTCCTGCTGGGCGGCTGCGTGGTGCCTGGGCCTTACTACACCGGCGCGGCCTACCCGTACTACGTCGAGCCGGGTCCGGTTGTCGTGTCGCCATCGCTGTACATCGGGGCCGGCTACGGCGGGGGCGGCTACTACGGCTGGGGAGGCTACTGGGGGCGCCCGGCCTACTACGGCGGCTACCGCTACAACGGCTGGCCCGGCTACTACGGCCACGGGGGCTACCACGGTCGTCCAGGGTATTACGGCCGTCCCGGCTATTACGGCCGCGCCGGCGTTTACGGTCGCCGATAGGGCCGACCCGGCGCGTCCTCGGATCCCGGCCGCCACGATAATCCCGCGATGGCCCTCCGCGAAATCCTCAAGATGGGCGACCCCCGGCTGCTGCGCATCGCACAGCCGGTCGCCGCCTTCGACACCGACGAACTGCACCTGCTGGTGCGCGACATGTTCGAGACCATGCACACGGTCAATGGCGCCGGCCTCGCGGCGCCGCAGATCGGCGTCGACCTGCAACTCGTTATCTTCGGCACCGACGCGGTGAACCCGCGCTACCCGGATGCGCCGGTCGTGCCGCGCACGGTGCTCTTGAATCCCGTCGTCACGCCGATCGGCGACGAGGAAGAGGAGGGCTGGGAAGGCTGCCTGTCGGTGCCGGGCCTGCGCGGCGTGGTGCCGCGCTTCGCCAACATCCGCTACACCGGCTTCGATCCCTATGGCGATCCGATCGATCGCACCGTGAGCGGATTCCATGCCCGCGTGGTCCAGCACGAGGTCGACCACTTGCTGGGCAAGCTGTATCCGATGCGGATGCGCGATTTCTCGCGTTTCGGTTTCACCGAGGTCCTGTTTCCAGGCCTCGATGCCGGCGAAGACGACTGAGTCAGTTGTACTTGCCGCTGGTGCCGCCGACGCTGAAGCGGCCGGCGCCCAGGAAGGCCACGGCGAGCGCGGCGAACAGGAACATGCCTTGCAGTTCCAGGGCCCAGCCGCCGGTCTTGCCGATGACCCAGAAATCCTTGATGTGCACGAGCCAGATCGCGACCAGCATGTTGATGACCGTGATCCAGGCGGCAGGGCGCGTGTAGATGCCGGCGATCAGCAGCACCGGCGCCAGGATCTCGCCGACGTAGACCAGGTAGGCGAGCGCGCCAGGGAGACCGTTCGCGCTCAGCATGCTGGCGACGAAGCCGACGCCGTTGCTGAGCTTGGAAATGCCATGGAGCAGGATCAGGATGCCCAGGGCCAGTCGCAGGACGAACTTGCCGGTGTCATCGGAACGGATCATTTGAGATACCTTTCATTGTTTGAAACAGGCGCGATTGTGGTCGATCAGAAAGTCGTTTTCGGGAATGTGCGCCTGACGAGCGGTTCTTTGGCAGAGTTGCGCGCCGCCCCGTAAACTGCCCGCTGCCGTCATTTCGAAGACAGAAGAAGAGGATCACCGCATGAATTCACGCATCCGCCCGGCGCTCGCCGCCTTCGCCGCCACCGCCCTGGCTTTCGCTGCCGTCCCGGCCCTGGCCGGCAAGACGCTCGACGCCGTCAAGCAGCGTGGGACCGTCAAGTGCGGCGTGACCAATGGCGTGGCCGGCTTTTCGGCGCCCGACACGCAGGGCAACTGGTCGGGCCTGGACGTCGACACCTGCCGCGCCATCGCCGCCGCCGTGCTCGGCGACAGCAAGAAGGTCGAGTTCGTGCCGCTCAATTCGCAGCAGCGCTTCTCGGCGCTGCAGGCCGGCGAGATCGACATCCTGGCGCGCAACACCACCTGGACGATGACCCGCGATGCCTCGCTGGGCTTCCACTTCACGACCATCACCTACTACGATGGCCAAGGCTTCCTGGTGCCGAAGAAGATCAAGGTGACCAGCGCCAAGCAACTCAAGAACGCTACCATCTGCACCCAGGCGGGCACCACCAACGAAAAGAACGTCGCCGACTGGTTCAAGGCCCAGAACATCCCGGTCAAGACGGTGGTGTTCGAGAGCTTCGAGGCCTCGTTCAAGGCCTTCTTCGCGGGCCGCTGCCAGGCCTTCACGACCGACACCTCGGCGCTTGCGGGCCTGCGCAACAAGGAGGCGCCGAACCCCGACGACTACGTGATCCTGCCCGAGCTGATCTCCAAGGAGCCGCTGGCGCCGCTGGTGCGCCGCGGCGACGACGAGTGGTTCGCGATCGCCAAGTGGGTGCCCAACGCGTTGATCGAGGCCGAGGAGTTCGGCATCACCCAGGCCAACATCGACGAGCTCAAGGCCAGCAGCAAGGACCCGGCGCAGCAGCGCCTGGTCGGCAGCGGCGACGATCTTGGCAAGCTGCTGGGCCTCGACAAGGACTGGTCGTACCGCGCGATCAAGGCAGTGGGCAACTATGGCGAAGTGTTCGAGCGCAACGTCGGGCCGAAGTCGGTGCTCAAGCTGCCGCGCGGCTCGAACAACCTCTGGAACAAGGGCGGACTGATGTACGGATTGCCGGTGCGGTGAGCGCTGCGCGCCGGGCCGCTCCCAAGCAAGCTCGCACCGCGGTGCCGAACACGGAGCTTGTCCTGTGAGCGCCGCACGGCCGCCCGGGCGGCGCCGTGCCGTCTGGCTGGCCTGGGCCCTGCAGGCCCTGCTGATCGCGGCGATCGCGTTCGGCGTCATCTGGCTGGTCCTCCATGCGCTCGAAACGCTGCGCAGCCGCGGCGTGCATTCGGGCTTCGATTTCCTGCTGCAGCCGGCCGGCTTCGAGATCTCCGAAGGCTGGCTCGATTTCGATGCCGGCCAGCCCTTCTGGCGCGCCTTTCTCGCCGGCCTGATCAACACCGTGCGGGCGGCGGTGCCGGCCGCGGCGATCGCGGTCGCGCTCGGCACGCTGATCGGCATCGGACGAATGGCGCCGCACGTGCTGGTGCGCGGCCTCTGCGGCGCCTATGTCCAGACGCTGCGCAACGTGCCGCTGCTGGTTCAGCTGCTGATGCTGTACTTCGCGCTGACCCAGTTGCTGCCCGATTCGACCGAGCCGCTCGAACTGCTGCCGGATGTCTGGCTCAGCAAGGGCGGGCTCTCGCTGCCCTGGCCGGTGCGGGAAGAGGGCGCCTTCTGGCCCAACCGGCTCGAATGGCCGGAGCGCGGCGGCTTCAACGTCAGCGGCGGCGCGGCGCTGAGCCCCGAATACCTGGCGGTGGTGATCGCGCTCGCGCTGTACACGGCTTCCTTCGTCGCCGAGATCGTGCGCGCCGGCATCGCTTCCGTCGCTCAGGGCCAGAAGCTGGCGGCCCAGGCGCTCGGCCTCACGGGATGGCAGCAGTTGCGCATCGTGGTGCTGCCGCAGGCACTGCGCGTGATCGTCCCGGCACTCACCAACCAGTTGCTGAGCCTGACCAAGAACTCCTCGCTGGCGGTGGCCGTGGGCTACCCGGAACTGGTCTCGGTCGCCAACACCTCGCTCAACTCGACCGGCCGCGCCTTCGAGTGCATCGCGGTGATCATGGCCTTGTACCTCGGGCTCTCGCTCGCGATCTCGTGGGCCATGAACCGCTACAACACGCGCGTCGCGCTCAGGGGCTGGCGATGAGCGGCGTGGCGCGGTCGACGACCGCCTGGCGCAAGGAGCTGTGGGGTTCGCCGCTGCGCGCCGCCTTCACCCTGGCGCTGCTGCTGCTGTTCGCCTGGGCCGGCTTCCATGCCCTGGAGTGGGCCGTCCTGCAGGCCGTGTTCCGTCCGGATGCGCAGGCTTGCCGCGCCGTGCCCCATGGCGCCTGCTGGGGCGTGATCGCCGAGAAATGGCGGCCCATCCTGTTCGGCCGCTATCCCTACGAGGACCAGTGGCGACCGGCGGTCGCGGTCACGCTGCTGTCGCTGACCACGCTGCTGAGCGCCTGGCCGCGCAGCTGGCGCTGGTGGCTGCTGCCGCTGTGGGTCGTGTCTCTGGGCCTGTTCGTGGTGCTGATGCGCGGCGGCGTCCTGGGGCTCGAGGCGGTCGCCACCAATCGCTGGGGCGGCCTGCCGCTGACCATCGGCCTGGCGGTGGTCGGCCTGGCGCTGGCCTTTCCGCTGGCGCTGGTGCTCGCGCTCGGCAGGCGCTCGCAGTGGCCCGTGGTCCGGACGCTCTGCGCCACCTATATCGAGCTGGTGCGCGGCGTTCCGCTGATCTCGGTGCTCTTCATGGCTTCGTTCCTGCTGCCCTTGCTGTGGCCCGCGGGCTGGCAGCCCGACGTGCTGCTGCGCGTGCTGGCGGGCTTGTCGATGTTCGTCGCCGCCTACCTGGCCGAGATCATCCGCGGCGGTCTGCAGGCGGTGCCGCACGGTCAGATCGATGCGGCGATGGCGCTGGGCTTCGGCCGCTGGCCGGTGCAGCGCGACATCGTGCTGCCGCAGGCGCTGCGGCTGGTGGTGCCGGCGCTGACCAACAACGTGGTCGGCACCCTGAAGGACACCTCGCTGGTGACCGTGGTGGGCCTGTTCGAGCTGACCGGCGCGCTCGGCCTCGCGCTCGGCGGCGATCCGACCTGGCGGCCGTTCTACCTCGAGGGCTACCTGTTCATCGCCGCGGTGTACTGGGTGCTGTGCTTCGGACTGTCGCGTTACAGCGCATGGCTCGAGCGAAGGCTCGCCGCCGGTTAGAGAGAAGCCCAGCGCGGCGCGGGGATGTTTCACGGCGATGGGGTGGGCTCGAACCCTGTTCAAGGTGCGAGCGACGCCGCACACTGCGGCCATGAGTGCGATACGGATGTGGCGGACCCCACCTGGGCTTCGATCCAGCGCAGAGTCGGCCGGACGGCGTCTCGCCTACTTGCTGGCGCTGTTTCTCGATCGAAACCTTCGCGATGCCATGGCCTGCGAAATGGCGATCGAGTTCGCCACCAGGGCCCGCGTCAGCCCCGACTACCAGTTGCAAGTGGAGCGCCACAACGCCTTGGCGATCAGCTTCGAAGCCGGCCAGGTCAGGATCGACCACGATGTCGCCGCGCTGGGCTCGCTGCGCATCGATGCCGGCCAGTTCGCCTACCTGCTGACGCAGTGGCTGCGGGTGCTGCGCAGCAGCGTGCCGATCGAGACGACCGTGATGCTCGATCTGCTGCCGCCGGTCAAGCGGCCAAGGCTTCGAGCAGCTCCGTCTCGATCGCCAGCTGCGCCCGCTGCCCCTGCAGCTCAGGCCCGCTGATCAGGAAGGTGTCCTCGACGCGCTCGCCCAGGGTCGTGACCTTGGCCAACTGCAGGTTCAGGTGGTGGCGCGCCAGCACGCGCGCCACCGAATAGAGCAGCCCCGCGCGGTCGCTGGCCGAGATGCTGAGCAGCCAGCGCTGCGCCTTCTCGTCGGGCAGCAGGCTGACGCGCGGCTTGATCGGGAAGCTGCGCACCCGGCGCGAGACCCGGCCCTTGCTCGGTGCCGGCAGCGGACCGGCCTCGCTGAGCGTCTTGGCCAGGCCGGTCTCGACCATGCTGATCAGGTCGCGGTAGTGCTCGGGAACGAAAGTGGTCACGACCTGGAAGGTGTCGAGCGCGAAGCCGTTGCTCGCGGTGTGCACCTTGGCGTCCAGGATGCTGAAGGACGAGTGGTCGAAATAGCCGCAGATGCGCACGAACAGGTCGGGCTGGTCGGGCGTGTAGACCACCACCTGCAGCCCTTCGCCGACCGGCGACAGGCGGGCCCGCACGATCGGCGGCGTGAGCGGATCGATCGGCACGCCGGCATGCGGCACGTGGCGCGACAGCTGCTTGGCGTGCCAGGCGATCTCCGAACCGTCGTGGCGCATGAAATAGCCGACATCGAGCGTTTCCCACAGCGACTTGTGGGCCTCGAAGGGCTCGGCATGCAGCGCCAGCAGGACCAGCGCCTCGCGCTTGCGGGCCTCGATCTCGGCGCCCGGGTCGGGCATGCGGCCGCCCAGGACCCGCGAACTCAGCCGGTACAGGTCCTCCAGCAGCTTGCCTTTCCAGGCATTCCAGACCCGTGGCGAGGTGCCGCGGATGTCGGCGATGGTCAGCAGGTACAGGGCCGTGAGATAGCGCTCGTTGCCGACGCGTCGGGCGAAGGCACCGATCACCTCGGGGTCGCTCAGGTCCTGCTTCTGCGCCACCTGGCTCATCACGAGGTGCTCGGCGACCAGGAACTCGATCAGCTTGGCGTCCTCGCGCGAGATCTCGTGCTGGCGGCAGAAGCGCCGCACATCGCGCGCACCCAGCGTCGAATGGTCGCCGCCGCGGCCCTTGGCGATGTCGTGGAACAGCGCCGCGATGTAGAGGATCCAGGGCTTGTCCCAGCCGGCCGCGAGCTGCGAACAGAAGGGGTATTCGTGCGCATGCTCGGCGATGAAGAAGCGGCGCACGTTGCGCAGCACCATCAGGATGTGCTGGTCGACCGTGTAGACATGGAACAGGTCATGCTGCATCTGGCCCACGATGCTGCGGAAGACGCGCAGGTAGCGCCCCAGCACCGAGGTCTGGTTCATCAGCCGCAGCGCGTGCGTGATGCCGCGCGGCTCCAGCAGCATCCGCATGAAGGTCGCGTGGTTCACGGGGTCGTTGCGGAACTTGCTGTCCATGACGTGGCGCGCGTTGTAGAGCGCGCGCAGCGTGCGCGCCGACAGGCCGTTGACGCCGATGGTCTTCTGGTAGAGCAGGAAGGTCTCGAGGATCGCGTGCGGATCCTTCAGGTAGAGATCGTCGCTCGCGACCTCGATCAGGCCGCCCTTCTCGTAGAAGCGCTCGTTGATCGGGGTCGGCTGATCGGCCTGCGGCTGCAGCTTCTCGGCGATGTTGAGGAGCAGGATCTGGTTCAGCTGGGTGACCGCCTTGGCGGCCCAGTAGTAGCGCCGCATCAGCGCCTCGCTGGCCAAGCGCCGCGACTCGCCGACATAACCGAAAGTGGCGGCCACCGCGGTCTGCAGGTCGAACACCAGCCGGTCCTCGCGCCGGTTGGCGGTGACGTGGAGGCGGGCACGGATCAGGCCCAGCAGCGCCTCGTTGCGCTTGATCTGCTGAATCTCGAAGGCGGTTGCCAGGCCGTTCTTCGCCAGGTCGTCCCAGCGGTTGCCGAAACCCGCGGCCTTGGTCATCCAGAGGATGGTCTGGAGGTCGCGCAGGCCGCCCGGGGATTCCTTGCAGTTCGGCTCGAGCGCGTACGGCGTGTTGTCGAACTTCTGGTGGCGGTGCCGCATCTCCTGCGACTTGGCCGCAAAGAAGGCCTGCGGGTCGATGGCCGCGAAGAAACGCTTGCGGAAGGCGGTGTAGAGCTTCTTGTCGCCGATCACCAGCCGGGCTTCGAGCAGCGACGTTTGGACCGTGACGTCCTTGGCCGCCTCGCCCAGGCATTCGGCGACCGTGCGCACGCTGGAGCCGATCTCCAGGCCGGCGTCCCAGCAGCGGCCGATGAAAGCCTCGAGACGAGCGGGCTCGATGTCCGTGCCGTCGCCCTCGGGCAGCAGCAGCAGGACGTCGACATCGGAATAGGGAAACAGCTCGCCGCGCCCGAAACCGCCGACCGCCACCAGCGCCAGCTGCTGGCCGAAGCCGGCGTCCTGCCAGAGCGCACCGAGGGTCTCGTCGGCCAGCGCCGCCAGTTGCCGCAGCACGGTGTGGACGCTGCGCGTGGGGGCACGCGCGCTGCGCAGCTGGTCGAACAGCGCCAGCTTGTGCGTGCGATAGGCGTCGCGCAGCGATGTGATGTCCACGATCGGCGCCCGGAGAAGCGGCCGCTTCAAGCCGCGGCGGCGACGAAAGCCGGCGGCGGCGGGCTGCCCGCAGAGAGCGTGAGCACCTCGTAGCCAATCTCGGTGACCAGCACCGTATGTTCCCATTGGGCCGACAGGGAGTGGTCGCGGGTGACGATGGTCCAGCCGTCGTACTGGCCGCCCTTGGCGTCTTCCTTGATCTCGCGCTTGCCGGCATTGATCATCGGCTCGATCGTGAAGGTCATGCCGGGCTTGAGCTCCTCGAGCGTGCCGGGCCGGCCGTAGTGCAGCACCTGGGGTTCCTCGTGGAAGCCGCGGCCGATGCCGTGGCCGCAGAACTCGCGCACCACCGAGAAGCCGTTGCTCTCGGCGAAGCGCTGGATCGCGAAGCCGATGTCGCCCAGGCGAGCGCCCGGCTTGACCTTGACGATGCCGTGCCACATGGCGTCATAGGTGAAGGCGCACAGCCGCTTGGCCGCGATCGAGGCGTCGCCGACCACGAACATCCGGCTGGTGTCGCCGTGCCAGCCGTCCTTGATGACGGTGATGTCGCAGTTGATGATGTCGCCCTTCTTGAGCGGCTTGTCGTTCGGGATGCCGTGGCAGACCACGTGGTTGACCGAGGTGCAGATCGACTTGGGGTAGGGCGTGCTGCTGGCGCCCATGTAGTTGAGCGGCGCCGGAATGGCGCCCTGCACCTGGGTGATGTAGTCGTGGGCGAGCTTGTCGATCTGGTTGGTGGTCGCGCCGGGCAGGATGTGGGGCGTCAGGAAGTCCAGCACCTCGGAGGCGAGTCGGCACGCCACGCGCATGCCGGCCACGCCCTCGGTGTCTTTGTAGGTAATGCTCATGGCCGGAATTATCCCATCCGAGGGCAAAATTCGCCCCGAGCTCGGCACTTCGTGTCCTCGCGACCCCCGAGGGGTTGGCGGCCACCTTGGGGGCGGCCCGGCGGTGGCCTAAAATTCAGGGTTAGCGCGGATGGCCCCAGTCAGCGGCCGCTGCCTCATTCTCATGAATCCCAACGCGGCCCTTGCGGCCGACCCGAACGTGACGCTGCCCGTGAACCCGCCTTCCCATCGTGCTGTCCATGCCGCCCCCGTGGTGAGCTTCTTCGAGGGCGGCAGCGCCCTCAGCGATTTCCGGGCCCGGCAGCTGCTGCCTCGCCTGCAGGCCGTCGAGCCGCGGATCGAGGGCCTGAGCGCCCGTTTCGTCCATCTCGTGGTCACCGACGATGCCCTCGACAGCGTCGCGAAAGAGCGCTTCGCCGCCTTGCTGGGCTACGGCGAGCCCTTCGTGGCGCCGGCCAAGGCCGGGCCGACCGTGATCGTCACGCCGCGGCTCGGCACCGTGTCGCCCTGGGCCTCCAAGGCCACCGACATCGCCCACAACTGCGGCCTGGCGCTGCGCCGGGTCGAGCGGGTGACCGAATACCACCTGGTGCTCAAGGCGCCGCTGCTGGGCAAGGCCCCCGCCCTGGAAGGCGACAAGCTGGCCGCGGTGGCCGCCCTGCTGCACGACCGCATGACCGAATCGGTGCTGGGCCGGATCGACCAGGCGGCCGAGCTGTTCGCCGAATTGCCGCCGCAGCCGATGGCGCAGGTCGACGTGCTCGGGGGCGGGCGCACCGCACTGGTGGATGCCAACAAGCGCTTCGGCCTGGCGCTGGCCGAGGACGAGATCGACTACCTGGTCGAGGCCTTCACCCGGCTCGGGCGCAACCCGAGCGACGTCGAACTCATGATGTTCGCGCAGGCCAACAGCGAGCACTGCCGCCACAAGATCTTCAACGCCGACTTCGTGATCGACGGCGCGGCGCAGCCGCAGAGCCTGTTCTCGATGATCCGCAACACCGAGCGCCTGAATCCGCAGCACACGGTGGTCGCCTATGCCGACAACGCCTCGGTCATGGAAGGCACGCGGATCGAGCGTTTCGTGGCGGCGTCCGAATCGGGCAGCTACCGCAAGCAGGAAGCGCTGAGCCACGTGCTCATGAAAGTCGAGACCCACAACCATCCGACCGCGATCTCGCCGTTCCCGGGCGCCTCCACCGGCGCCGGCGGCGAGATCCGCGACGAGGGCGCCACCGGCCGGGGCTCCAAGCCGAAGGCTGGCCTGACCGGCTTCACGGTGTCGAAGCTGTGGCCGGCCGACGGCAGCTACGGCAAGCCCGGCCATATCGCGAGCCCGCTGCAGATCATGACCGAGGGCCCGCTCGGCGGCGCCGCCTTCAACAACGAGTTCGGCCGGCCCAACCTGCTGGGCTACTTCCGCGAATACGAACAGGCGATCGACAGCGACCAGGGCACGGTGCAGCGCGGCTATCACAAGCCGATCATGATCGCCGGCGGCCTCGGCAGCATCGATGCCGGCCAGACCCGGAAGATCCGCTTCCCGGCCGGCGCGCTGCTGATCCAGCTCGGCGGGCCGGGCATGCGCATCGGCATGGGCGGCAGCGCCGCGAGTTCGATGGCGACCGGCGCCAACGCGGCCGAACTCGACTTCGACTCGGTCCAGCGCGGCAACCCCGAGATCGAGCGCCGGGCGCAGGAAGTCATCAACCATTGCTGGCAGCAGGGCGACGCCAACCCGATCCTGGCGATCCACGACGTCGGCGCCGGTGGCTTGAGCAACGCCTTCCCCGAGCTGACCAACGACGCCGGCCGCGGTGCGCGCTTCGACCTGGGGGCGGTGCCGCTCGAGGAGTCGGGCATGGCGCCGAAGGAGATCTGGTGCAACGAGAGCCAGGAGCGCTATGTGCTGGCGATCGCGCCCGAGTCGCTGGCGCAGTTCCGCGCCTTCTGCGAGCGCGAGCGCTGCCCGTTCTCCGTCGTCGGCGTGGCGACCGAAGAGCGCCAGTTGCTGGTGGCCGATGAAGGCGCCGAGGCGCAGCCGGTCGACATGCCGATGGACGTGCTGCTGGGCAAGCCGCCCAAGATGCTGCGCGACGTCAAGACCGTGGCGCGCCGCTTCAAGCCCCTGGACCTCACGGGCGTCGACCTGCAGAAGGCCGCGATCGAGGTGCTGTCGCATCCGACCGTGGCCTCGAAACGCTTCCTGATCACCATCGGCGACCGCAGCGTGGGGGCCTTAAGCCACCGCGACCAGATGGTCGGCCCCTGGCAAGTGCCGGTGGCCGACTGCGCGGTCACGCTGGCCGATTACCGCGGCTTCGCCGGCGAGGCGATGAGCCTGGGCGAACGCACGCCGCTGGCCGCGCTCGACGCGCCGGCCTCGGGCCGGATGGCGGTCGCCGAAGCCATCACCAACCTGCTGGCGGCGCCGATCGAACTGTCGCGGGTCAAGCTGTCGGCCAACTGGATGGCCGCCTGCGGCGAACCCGGCGAGGATGCGGCGCTGTACGAGACCGTCAAGGCCGTCGGCCTCGAACTCTGTCCGGCGCTCGGCATCTCGATTCCGGTGGGCAAGGATTCGCTGTCGATGCGCACCCAGTGGCAGGAGGGCGGCGAGGCGAAGAAGGTCACGTCGCCCGTGAGTCTGATCGTCACCGCCTTCGCGACGCTGGCCGACGTCCGCGGCACGCTGACGCCGCAGCTCGACGCCGACGAGCCCGACAGCACGCTGGTGCTGGTCGACCTGGGCCGCGGCAAGCATCGCATGGCCGGCAGCATCCTGGCGCAGACGCTGGGGCAAAGCGGCGACACGGTGCCCGACCTCGACGATCCGCAGGACCTGGTGAAGCTGGTCGCCGCCGTCAATGCGCTGCGCGCCGAGGGCAGGATCCTCGCGCTGCACGACCGCAGCGATGGCGGCCTGTTCGCCGCGGCCTGCGAAATGGCCTTTGCCGGCCATGTCGGCGTCGCTCTCAACGTCGACCTGCTGGTCACCGAGGGCGACGGCATCAGCGACAGCCGCGCCGAATACGGCGATGCCAAGAACTGGGCTGGCCAGGTCAGCGCGCGGCGCGAAGAACTCACGCTCAAGGCGCTCTTCAACGAGGAACTGGGCCTGCTGCTGCAAGTGCGCACCGCCGAGCGCAACGAGGTCATGCAGACCCTTCGCGCCCACGGCCTCAGCGCCCACAGCCATTTCGTCGGCAAGACCCGGCCGGCCGGCTCGACCATGGATGCCGGCAAGGGCAAGATCGAGGTCTGGCGCGACGCCAAGGCGGTCTTCAGCGCCGCGCTCGCCGACCTGCACCAGGTCTGGGATGCCGTCAGCTGGAAGATCTGCCGCGAGCGCGACAACCCCGACTGCGCCGATGCCGAGCATGCCGCGGCCGGCGACCCGCAAGACCCGGGCGCGCATGTGCTGCTGGCACCGGGCGCGACCGACAACGTGGCTGCGCCCTTCCTGAACCTGGCCAAGCCGAAGGTCGCGATCCTGCGGGAGCAGGGCGTCAACTCGCATGTCGAGATGGCCTACGCCTTCACCGAGGCGGGTTTCGAGGCCTTCGACGTCCACATGACCGACCTGCAGACCGGCAGGGCGGACCTGGCCGACTTCAAGGGCGTGGTCGCCTGCGGTGGCTTCAGCTATGGCGACACGCTGGGCGCCGGCATCGGCTGGGCCCGCAGCATCACCTTCAATCCGAAGCTGGCCGAGCAGTTCAAGGGCTTCTTCGGCCGCGCCGATACCTTCGGCCTGGGCGTCTGCAACGGTTGCCAGATGTTCGCCGAGCTGGCCGACATCATTCCGGGCGCCGAAGCCTGGCCCCGCTTCACGACCAACCAGAGCGAGCGCTTCGAGGCCCGGCTGTCGATGGTCGAGGTGCTCGATTCGCCGAGCCTGTTCTTCGCCGGCCTGGCCGGCAGCCGCCTGCCGATCGCGGTCGCGCACGGCGAGGGCTATGCCAACTTCAAGCACCGCGGCGACCCCGCGAAGGCCATCGCCGCGATGCGCTTCGTCGACAACCACGGCGAAGCGACCGAGCGCTACCCGTTCAATCCCAACGGCAGCGCCGGCGGCCTGACCTCGGTGACCACCGCCGATGGCCGTTTCACGGCGCTGATGCCGCATCCTGAGCGGGTGTTCCGCAACATCCAGATGAGCTGGACCTCGGGCAATCCGAGCGATCTCAGCCCGTGGATGCGGATCTGGCGCAACGCGCGCAAGTGGGTGGGCTGAGCCCCTCGCTGCGCGTCGACTCCCGCGGCGCGGGAGTTCCGGTAGATCGATAACCAGCCCCGGCCGTCCAGGCGGCCCGCGGGTCGGCGCGCGCGCCTCCAGCCCCAAGCAACCGTTGTTCGTCGGACCGCGAGGCCCGGCGGGTCTAACCGCGCCTGCGGGCTCGCGCGGGTGATTCGCTGCGCCAGTCGTTGGTGGAGTTTCAGACCATTCTCATGTCAATAGTGGTGAATTCTTATTAATATTAACCTGTTTTCAAATTGATCAATGCAATTGACCAAGCGCTGCGATTCGAGTTGAAATTCGAGAAAAGTCTGCAATTGAACGATTGTTCGGAATGTGTGGATTTTTCCCTGGCAGTAAATCGATGGCAATTGGATAATAAAGCCATCAAAGAAATCAACCTATTTACATTCACAAGGTATTCATCATGAACAAGTCCATCCTTTTCGCCGCCCTCGCCGCAGTTCCATTTTTCTCGTTCGCGCAAAGCGCCAATACGATCACTTTCCGCGGTGAAGTCGCCGAGCAGACCTGCTCGGTCGCGGTGAACGGCAATGCCAGCAGCCCGGTCGTGCTGCTGCCCACGGTCAGCACCTCGGATCTCGGCGCGGCAGGTTCGACGGCCGGCCAGACCGAATTCACGGTCTCGGTGAGTGGTTGCACCGCCAGCGTGACGCCGCAAGCGGTCAGCACGGTCTTCCTGCCGAACAACGCCACCGTCGGCGGCAATATCGCCAACACCGGCACGGCCACGAATGTCAGCCTGCAACTGCTGGATCCGGCGGCTCCCGCGGCGGCATTTCCCCTGACCGGCGGCTATGCGGCGCCGGGCCTGCAAGTGGCCGCCAATGAAACGTCGGCCTCGCACAACTTTGCGGTTCGCTACTTCGCCGAAGGCGCTGCCGCCACGGCCGGCACGGTCATCGGTGCCGTCCAGTATTCGGTTGCCTACCCGTAAATGACCCTGGCATCATCGCGGTCTCAGTCAGCGCGTGACCGGCCAACGAGGAGAAATCGATGTTGAAGAGCGTGCGGTGTCTGTTGGTGTTTCTGGCCGTTCTCGGCTGTGCGATTCCCTCGCTCGCGAGCGTCGTCATGACCGGTACCCGGGTGATCTACCCGGGCGGCGCCAAGGAGCGCAGCATCCAGTTCACCAACCAGGACGATGCGCCCAGCGTGGTCCAGATCTGGATAGACAGCGGCAATGCCGACTCGACGCCCGAGACCGCGGATGCACCCTTCGTGGTCACGCCGCCGGTCTTTCGCATCGAGCCCAAGTCCGGGCAGACCGCCCGGCTCATCTTCACGGGCAAGGATTTGCCGCAGGACCGCGAATCGGTCTTCTTCATCAACACGGTGCAAATTCCGGCGATGAATACGGCCGATGCGGAGCGCAACAAGATGCTGTTGCTGCTGCGCAACCGGGTCAAACTTTTTTACCGTCCGACCGGAATCGCCGGAGACCCCGAACGCGCCACCGACAAGCTGCGCTTCAGCGTGGAGCGCGATGGCGCGGAATGGAAGATCACCGCCACCAACGACTCGGCCTTTCATATCTCGCTGATCGACGCGAGGATCACCGGGGCGGGAGAGGACATCGTCCTCGCACCCGACATGATCGCGCCGAAAGCCACCTTCGACTGGCGCATCAAGAGCAACGCCAACCTGGCATCGGCGGGTCGCAGCATCACATTCAAATTTGTCAACGACTACGGCGGCGAAAACAAGGGGGAATTGCCTTTGGCCGCGCGTCGATAGACTCCAAAAAAAAAGAGGGCTTCAATCGGTGGATGCTGCAAGGCAAGCGCAAGCGCGTTTCTTCGAATGCCGGGTGCGACGCGTTCACAGGTCGACAAAGCGCTCCGCAGTGGTCATCGGCATCGCCCTTTTCTCGGCCCGCCTGCAGGCCGCTCCGGCCGATGAAGCGCCGACTTATCAATTCGACAGCGGATTCCTGATGGGGTCCTCGCTCGGGGCCGGTGGTCTCGAGCGCTTCAACAAAGCCAGCGCGATCGATCCGGGCGTCTACCAGGTCGACGTTTTCGTCAATGGCGCCTTTCGCAGCCGAAAGGCCGTCGAGTTCCGCGCCGTTGGCAAGGAGGTCGTTCCCTGCCTGGAAAGCTCGTTCCTGGTCGGCGCCGGCGTGCTCGCCAGCAACATTTCGTCCGACGGCGTCGAGCCGGGTGCTGCCCAGGACGCCTCCGGTGCCGTCTGCCTGCCGCTGGGCCAGCGCATCGCGGGCGCGCGCGCGGCCTTCGACCTGCCGCGCCTGCGGCTGGACCTGTCGATCCCGCAAGCGCTGATGAAGCGCGCGGTGCGTGGCGCGGTCGACAAGGCCGACCTCGACCCGGGCGTGCCCGTGGGCTTCTTCAACTACGACACCAATTACTTTCGCGCCAGCAACGCCGGCAGTACCAGCGAATCCACGTACCTCGGCATGAATTTCGGCGCCAACGCGGGGATGTGGCGCTTTCGCCAGCAGTCGAGCTACAACTACCAGAACGGGCCGGGCTATGGCGGGGGCCACTGGAACTCGATCCGGGCCTACGCGCAGCGCGCCTTGCCTTCGCTCGACAGCGAACTCACCATCGGCCAGAGCTATACCAGCGGCACGCTGTTCAGTTCGGTCGGCTTCGAAGGTGCCCAGCTGGCCACCGACGAGCGCATGCTGCCGGATTCCCAACGCGGCTTCGCCCCGGTGGTGCGTGGCATCGCCTCGACCAACGCGCGGGTGGTGGTGCGCCAGGGCAACAACGAGATCTACCAGACCACGGTCGCACCCGGGCCTTTCGTCATCGACGACCTGTACCCGACCAGCTTCCAGGGCGACCTGCAGGTCATCCTCACGGAGGCCGATGGCCGCGTGTCGAGCTTCACGGTGCCTTTCTCCGCAGTGCCGGATTCGATGCGCCCGGGTGCTTCGCGCTATGCCGCCACGGTAGGCCGCGTGCGCAACGTGGCCGACAGCCGGGCCGCCTTCGGCGAACTGACGTACCAGCGCGGTCTCACCAATTCGCTGACCGCGAACGCAGGCGTCCGCGCGGCCGGCGACTACCAGGCGCTGCTGGCCGGTGTCGTGACGGGAACGCCGATCGGCGCGCTCGGCGCCAATGCGACCTACTCGATCGCCAAGGACCCGGCCGGCGGGAGCAACCTGACCGGCTGGCGCACGGAGCTGACCTACAGCCAGTCCTTCCAGCCCACGGGCACCAACTTCGCTCTCGCGGGCTACCGCTACTCGACCGGCGGATTCCGCGAGATGGCCGATGCGCTCGGTTCGCTCAGCGCCCATGACAGCGGACAGGTCTGGCAGTCGAGCACCTTCCAGCTGCGCAACCAGATCGTCGCCAACGTCAGCCAGAGCCTCGGCAACTACGGCCAGCTGTTCCTGACGGCGGGCGTCAGCGACTATCACGGCGACAACAAGGGCCGCGACACGCAGTTCCAGTTCAGCTACAACAACAGCTACCGTGCCGTCAGCTATGGCGTGAGCATCGGACGGCAGCGCACCGGCGCGTTGTTCGGCCTGGGCTCCTCGCAGCCGCTGGGCGGCCCGGCCCAGAACGCCACGATGGCCAACATCGTGATGTTCACGGTCTCCGTCCCGTTGGGCACAGGGCCGCGGGCCGCATCGGCCTCGGCCTCGGTGGCGCGGCGCAGCGACGGCGGCACCAGCTACCAGACCTCGGTGGCCGGCATGGCGGACGAAGCGCAGACACTCAGCTACGGCGTGAGCGCCGGCCACGAGACGCCGGATGGCGTCACCAACGTGAGCGGCAACCTGCAGAAGCGGTTGCCGGTCGCGACCGTCGGCGCCAGTGTTTCACAGGGCCAGGGCTTCTGGCAGGCGGGGGCCAGCGCCCGCGGGGCGGCGGTCGTGCATGCGGGCGGCCTGACCTTCGGGCCCTACGTGAGCGACACCTTCGGCCTGGTCGAGGCCCAGGGCGCGAGCGGGGCCGGCGTGCGCAACGGGCTGGGAGCCCGGGTCGACGGCGCCGGCTTCGCGATCGTTCCCTCGCTCTCGCCATACCGCTACAACGACGTGGCGCTCGATTCGCAAGGCATCAACCGCAACGCCGAGCTGGACGGAAGCCAGCAGCGCGTTGCGCCTTCGGCCGGCGCCGTGGTCCGCCTGAAATTCGCCACCCGGACCGGCCATGCCTTGCTGGTGCGCGCGGCGATGGACGATGGCAAGCAGCTTCCGTTGGGTGCCACGGTGTATGGCAGCGACGGCGCCAGCATCGGCATGGTGGGGCAGGGCGGCCAGGTCTACGCGCGGGTGGCCGATCGCGAGGGCCGGCTGACCGTCAAATGGGGCGATTCGCCAGCCGAGCGCTGCGAAATTCCCTTCCAGCTCAGCGAGCAGGCCGCTGAAGAAGTGCTCTACAGGTTCGACGCCACCTGCCGGCCGGTCGGCCCCTGAACGCAACGTATCCTCGCACCCGGAACCCACGATGTCTTTTCGCCGTTTCTTCACCACCCTGCGCCTGCCGCGATCGCTGCCGGCCTGGGCCGTGCTCGCTGCCGCCCTGGCGGGTGTGCCGGCGCAGGCCTGGGCCACCTGCACGCGGATCAGCTATGCGCCGGCCACCACGTATCCGACGACCTCGGTCTACTACGTGGATCCGGCCTTGGGCACGCACAACACCTGGACCGGCGCGACCGACACCGCGGGCGCCAGCGGGGTGCCGGCATCGGTGAATATCAACACCAGCACCTTCCAGCCTGACGGCACCCTGCTGGCCAGCGGCAGCGCCAGCATCCTCACGCTGGGGCTCGAGGCGTACACGGCGGACCAGGTGCTGTTCCGTTGCGATGCGACGGACGAGGGAAGCCTCTTCGAGTTCTACGCGACCAATGGCGATTCCACCTGGGGGGGCATGCACGAGGACGGCGTTGCCTTCGGCTTGCCGGGGGCGTATCGAACCTCCTTCAACGGCATGCTGATCCGCGTGACCCACTCGGCGAGCGGCAACTACTTCCTGCGAAATTGGCAGGCGCGGCAACTGACGAACCTGGACAAGGACGGACAAGGCAAGATCCTGGTGAAGGCCAAGAATTTCAGCGACGTCCGTGTCGAGCTCTTGCGGGTCAGCAACGAGGCCACCGCCGGGGGGTGGAACACCTCCGGCAACTACACGAACTCCCAACCCGCCGCCTACATCGCGTTCAAGGGCGGAGGGCAGTCGAGCGGTTTGAGTGTGGGCCAGGATTCCCTGTCCTACTACTCCGGCTGGTACGGCGCCTGGCCGGGTGCCATCAATCTCTACAACCGGCTCACCGTGCACCGCTCGGCGACCTGCTCGGTGAGCAACGTGACGCCGAACGTCCAGTTCCCGGTCATCAGCGTCGCCGAACTCGACAGTGGCGCCAACCGCCAACTCCCGGTCGACATCTCGTTCCAGTGCCAGACCGGCGCGCCCGCCAACACCGGACTCACCGCCTTCGCGAGCGGCACGGAGGCCGGGCGCACCGCGATGGGGGTCCTGGTGCCGGCCGCCAACTACCAGAGCGCCGTCGCCCAGGGCCTGACCACCGGTGGCAGCGGTGTCACCTTCCTGCTGTCCGACGACTACGGCCAGGCCGGAGTGGCCGGCGGAGTCGGCGTCGCGCTCACGCAGGCCGATGGCACGCCCCTCAACTTCCTCGGCAATGACCAGGTGACGGGAGGCGGCACCGCCGCGGGCTGGTACCCGGTGCTGCAGAGCGCCAGCAGCACGGGCGTGACGGGCGGCATCACCTCTTACACCAAGCGCCTGAACGCGACCCTGACGAAGATTCCCGGCCGCAGCGTGACGCCGGGCCGGCTCAACGCGCGCGCCCAAGTCGTGATTCGCATTCAATAGGAAGCTTGTTTCTCATGACGGTCCGCAGCGCCAAGTTGTTCTCTCCCCGAGGTCGCGCGAGGGCGTTCGCCGGTGCCGGCCTTCTGGTGTCGGTCCTTGTGCTGGCCGCGGCCCAGGCCATGGCCGGCGTGATGGCCGAGTCGACCCGCGTGATCTTCCCGCCCGATGCGAGGGAGCAATCGCTGCAACTGGTCAACCTCAACACCTACCCGGTGGTGGTCGAGGCCTGGGTGGACGATGGGGAGCTGAATTCGGCGCCCGAGAACTCCACCGCGCCGGTCATTCCGCTGCCGCCGATCTTCCGCATGAACGCCGGCGACCAGCTGAGCCTGCGGCTGCTCTACACGGGGGCGCCGCTGGCCAAGGATCGCGAGTCGCTGTTCTGGCTCAACCTCTACGAGATCCCGCCCCGGCCGCTCGATCTGCCGCCGGACAGCGCGACCCTGACCGTGGCGGTCCGAACCCAGATGAAGGTCTTCCTGCGGCCCCAAGGCTTGCCGATGGCGGCCGGCGAGGTGGCCGACAAGCTCGTGTTGTCGCTTCAGGCCGAGCCCGGGCGGCCCGCGCTCAAGATCGACAACCCGACGCCCTATTACGCATCGATCGCCGCGGTCCAGTATGCGAACGCGCCGGCGGCCGAGCAGGTGGAGGCGCTGATGGTGGCCCCCTTCGGCAGCCTCGACGTGGACCTCAAGCCCCCGGCCAACGCGGCGGGAGACGCGGAGATCGCCTTCACGCTGATCGACGACGAGGGCAACGCCATCGTCCAAAGGCGGTCGATCAAATCGGCTCCCTTGCGCTAGTTCGAAGCCTCAGTCGTAGGCAACGGTCAAGATGGCGCCACGCGCCACACCGGCTGTGGCGGTGGGCATCGCGGCGATCGAAAGTGCACCGCCCCGAGGGCCAAGATGGCAGCCACCCGCGGGCATCGGTGTCGCTCCGGTGCAACGGACGGCGACGGGCAATGGGCCCAGGCCGTCGGCGTGCACGCTCGCACTCAGGTTGCCGCTGCTCGAGAAACTGATTTCTGCCTCCGGCTTCGAAATGGAAGTGGCGTACGTGGAGGAAGGCGCCGCGGCAGTCACCCGAACCTCATAGGGGGGCTCGACGATCGCGCCCAAGAAGGTGATGGTGCCATCGGCGGCGCGGGAAACAGCAGGAAGCGCACAGATCGAGCAAGCGGCGAGCACTGCCAGCCGAGAGGAAACCGCGCTAAGTCGGGTCATATCGAGCTCCTTTTGAAACCGGCGCCGCAACAGCCGACACGGCCATCGATCGACAAATTGTTTCATCTAGTTACTCTATACGTAATCTGAAACGTTTGTGTGAAATGTGTACGGTTGCTGCAGAGCGACAGGCCTGGGTACCCCTGCCGAAATGCCTTTCCGTTTCTGTTTCGCGTGACACCTCGGAATAGGTGTGCGGTTTTTTACACCGGATCACCTTGGTTGATGACCGGGTGCGAGCAATTTCCGTTTTCGCTGAGTGAAATTTCCCAATTCGACTTTGGTCAATTCCGGATTTAAAGCGCGGTCGTTTTATTGGGCTGAATGGGTACTAAAGTTCGATTCGCCCCATACAGGGGTTAATCACTACGTAATTTTATAAATACTCAGGAAGAAACATGAAGAAATCCAATATCGCCAAGCTCGCAGCTATCGCTTTCGCCGGTGTGTTGTCGCAAGGTGCTTTCGCCGCTGACGGCACGATCAATTTCAACGGCCAGATCGTCGACACGCCTTGCTCGATCTCGCCCGCCAGCCAGAACATGACCGTGCCGCTCGGCAATGTCGCGCGCGACTACTTCACCGCCCTGGGCAAGAAAGCGACCCCGGCCAAGTTCAACATCGAACTGCTGAACTGCGGCGCCACCGCCAAGGGCGCCACCGTGACCTTCACCGGCACGCCGGACGCCAACGTGACCGACGACCTGCGCATCGGCGTGGGTGAAGTGGCTGGCGCTGCCGCCACCGGCGTTGCCATCGAGCTGGGTGACTCCGCCGGCACCAAGATCGGCCTCGGTTCGGAATCGGGCGAGTACACCCTCGTTGTCGGCGACAACCCGCTCAAGTTCCAGGCTGTGTACGTGCAGACCCTGGCCGCGGTGACGGTCGGTACGGCCAACGCTGTTTCGCAGTTCACGGTCAACTACAAGTAAGTAGACCGGTCCGCAGTATCCGCGGCTGGCAGGGGCGCTTGGCGCTTCGAGCTGCCGCGTGATGTTCACCAAGGTCCGGCGCTGTGCCGGAGGCTGCGCGCCTCCGGTCGGTGTCGGACTTTCCCAAAGTTTTCTGTTTTCTCGATGACGCATCGATATCGAGGCGCCGTCGTGCTTGGGCCTGCGTGCCCTGCGCGCTCGATGCGCGCCGAGGAATATTGTGATGCACAACAAGAACTGCTTTCGGTGGGCCATCGGCGCGTTGCTGATGCTCAGCCTCCAGTGGCCGGCCAGCGCCGGCGTGATGCTGGGCGGCACGCGCGTGATCCTCGGCGAGAAGGATCGCGAAGCCTCCATTCCGGTGAAGAACACCGGTGCCTCGCCCTACGTGGTCCAGACCTGGATCGACGCCGGCGAAGGCAACACCAAGACCCCGCTGCTCGTGACGCCGCCGTTGTCGCGCCTCGACCCGGGCATGGAAAACATCCTGCGGATCATGCGCGTGGGCGGCGGGCTGCCGGCCGACCGCGAGTCGGTCTTTCGGCTCAACGTCAAGGAGATCCCCGAGAAGGCCGACACCAAAGAGAACACGCTGCAGATCGCGGTGCGCACCCGCATCAAGCTGTTCTACCGGCCCGCGAACCTGCCCGGCAAGCCGTGGGACGCCCGCACGCATCTCAAGTGGGCTGTGAGCGCGGGCGAGGGTGGCCAGGGCGCTGTGCTCAGGATCGGCAATGACTCGGCCTATCACGTGACCTTCACCGGTCTGACGATCAACGGCGGCCAGCAGGAGATCAATGCCGACATGGTGCCGCCGTTCGGCGAGATGTCGTATCCGCTCGATGCCGTCAAGACGCCGCAGGCGATCGAGGTCTCATACACCACGCTCAATGACTACGGCGGCGAATCGCCCCGGGAGGCGGTCAAGGTGCCTGCGGGCACCGAGCCCGTGGCCGTGAAGGCCGAACTGGTCGCGCCGCCCGCGGACGCCGCCAAGCCGTGAGAGGCCGGACCGTGCACCACCACCAATTCGCCTTGTCCCGCGCGCCGTTCCGGCTGACGCTGTGCGCCGCGCTGCTGGCGGCGCTGGGCGCGCCGGGCCATGCGCAGCAGAAATTTGCCGCCTCGACCTTCAACCAGGAGTTTCTCGGCATCGGCGGCGACCAGCCCACCGCGGACCTGTCGCTGTTCGCCTTCGGCAATCGCGTGACGGCCGGCACCTACCTGGTCGACGTGACGCTGAACGAACGCGGCGTCGGGCAAAGCGAAGTCCGCTTCGTCGAGCAGGAAGGCAAGAACGACGCCGTGCCTTGCCTGACGCGCGGCCTGCTCGAAGCCTGGGGCGTCAACGTGCCGGTATTCCCGGCGCTCGCCAGCGCCCCGGACGAGGCCTGCATCGACCTGGGCAGCGTCATTCCCGACTCGGCGGTGAGCTACGACGGCGGCAAGCAGCGGCTGTATGTCAGCATCCCGCAAGCCGCGCTGAAGCGCTCGGCACGCGGTGCCGTGGGGCCGGAGAAGTGGGACAAGGGCATCACCGCCGGCATGCTCGACTACCAGCTCAGTTACGGGCACAACACCGGCAGCAACTACAACAACAACCTGTCGATCCAGCAGCAGTTGCAGGTGCAGCAGAACATCCTCGATGGGAATGCGGCGCTCAACAACAACCTGGCGGGCAGCCAGATCCAGCGCGAAACCTTCTTCGCTGGCCTGCGCGCCGGCTTCAATGCCGGCGACTGGCGCTTTCGCAACTACTCGACCTACAACAGCAACGTCGCCGGCCAGGGCCGCTGGCAGTCCATCAACTCCTACGTCCAGCGCGACCTGGCGTCCATCAAGGGCCAGCTGCTGGTCGGTGAAGGCGCCACGCCCGGCAACTTCTTCGACAGCGTGCAGTTTCGCGGTGCGCAGATTGCGTCCGACGACGCGATGCTGCCCGACAGCATGCAAGGCTATGCGCCGACGATTCGCGGCGTGGCGCAGACCAATGCGCGGGTCACCGTGCGGCAGAACGGCTACGTCGTCTACAGCACCTTCGTGGCACCCGGGGCCTTCGTGCTCGACGACCTCTATCCCACCGCGTCGAGCGGCGACCTCGAGGTGACCATCACCGAGGCCGACGGCCGGCAGACCCGCTACATCCAGGCCTTTTCCGCCGTGCCGACGCTGCTGCGCGAAGGCACCTGGCGCTATGCGGCCACCGCGGGCAGGTACCGCAACGGCTACAGCTACCTCGACACCTCGTACGGCGGCTCGCGTCCGGCGCTGTCGCAGCCTTACTTCGCCCAGGGCACGCTGGCGCGCGGCATGGGCAACGAGTTCTCGCTCTATGGCGGCCTGACGGCCGCGAACATGTACCAGGCGGTGCTGGCCGGCGTCGGCAAGAACCTGCGCGACTTCGGCGCCGTGTCGGTCGACCTGACGAGCGCGCGCACCACCGATCGCAACGACGCCAGCCACACCGGGGAGTCGCTGCGATTTCTCTATGCCAAGTCGTTCATCTCGTCGGGCACCAACTTCCGGGTCGCGGGCTACCGCTATTCGACCAGCGGCTACCGCACCTTCCAGGAAGCCGTGCAGATGCAGGACCTGTTGCCCGCGGCCCCGTTCAACAGCCGCCGCAACGAGCTGCGCCTGGACCTGTCGCAGCAGATCGCCGACAAGGGCAGCCTGTTCGTTTCGGCCCGGCAGCAAAGCTACTGGGGCACCAGCGCCACCGATCGCCTGGTGCAGGTCGGCTACTCGGGCAACTACAAGCAGTTCGGCTACAGCGTGTTCTACAACTACAGCACCAACCTGAACGCGCCGTCGAACCGGCAGATCACGGTGATGCTGAGCATCCCGCTGGGCAGCACGCGCGCCAACGCGCAGTACTCGGTGACCCATGACAACAATGGCCGCGTCAACCAGCAGGCCGGCCTCTATGGCTCCGCCTTCGACGACAGCCGCCTGACCTACAACGTGATGGCCGGCGACTCGAACCAGCAAGGCGCCAACGGCAGCGCGAGCGCCAGCTACCTGTCGCCGGTGGGCCGCTTCGACCTCGGCCAGTCGCAGGGCCGTGGCTACGGCCAGACCACCTTCGGCATGTCGGGTGGCCTGCTGGTGCATGGCGGCGGCGCCACGCTGTCGCAGCCGCTCGGCGAGACCATGGCGCTGGTGCGGGTGCCCAAGGCGCAGGGCGTCGGCCTCGAGTCGCAGCCGGGCGTGATGACCGACGGGCAGGGCCAGGCCGTCATTGCCAACCTGAGCCCCTACCGCATCAACCGCGTCGCCCTTCGCACCGGCGACCTGGGCGACACGGTGGAGGTGAAGAACGCGGCCATGGACGTGGTGCCGACGCGCGGCGCGGTCGTGCTGGCGAAGTTCGACACCTCGGTGGGCTTCCGCCTGCTGATGACGCTGACCGGCCCGGACGGCAGGATGCTGCCCCTGGGCTCGAAGATCGAGAACGAGGCGGGCCAGGAGGTCGGCATCGTCGGCCCGGACGGCCAGGCCTTCGTCACCGGCGCCGCCAGTTCAGGCCGGCTGAAGGTGATCTGGGGGCATGGCGACAGCGAGCATTGCACCGTGCCCTACAGCCTGCGTGACGAAGAGCAGCCGCCGCCGATCCGCCAGCTGGACGGCCAATGCGCCGCGCCGGACGCACCGGGCGCACCGGGCGCACTCGCCACGCCTGTCGCTTCGGGCGAAGCCAAACCTAAGGAATGACATGAGCAACCACCGATTCACAACGATCAAGACCCTGTCGCGCGGCCCCGCGCGCGCGGCCTTGCTGGCCCTGTGCCTGCTGGGTGGCGCGCAGGGCGCGATGGCGAACTGCAACATCTTTCCCGGTTCCGTCGGTCCCCCCCCAAGCCCCGCCTTCGTCCCTCGCACCATCAACATGGACATGGGCACCGTCATCATTCCCCAGAACCAGGCGCTGAACTCTGTCATTGCGACGAGGGACTTCCCGCTCGGTGCCGAGGCGTACGGGCTCCTGTGCGATGCCAGCGGTGGCCAGGCGAATGGGGTGGTGTGGCAGGGGACGGTGGTGCCRGGCGAGACCTACATCTTTACGACGAATGTGACGGGCATCGGCATTCGGTTGTCGCGCTTCATTCCGGACGGCGGCGCCGACTCCACCGGCGGCGCCACCGGCACCATCGTCTATTACCCGCACACGCAACATTTCAGTGCGGGCGCCACCGCCAAGTTTTATGCGAATTCGTATTTCCGGGTCGAACTGATCAAGATAGGACCCGTCACCGGCAACGGTCCGTTGTCCAGCGGCACCTACACCACGTATTCCGGTGACGATGTGAAGCCGTTGATCACCACCGTGCTTTCGGGCAACGGCATCACGATCATCACGCCCTCATGCACCGTGGGCACGGGCTCGCGCAACATTTCAGTGCCGCTCGGCAATGTGGCGCTCAGTCGCTTCGGGGGCATGGGGACCACCGCCGGCGACAAGCCGTTCAAGATCCAGTTGAACTGCCAACCGGGCCAGAACGCCCAGAACCTCGTCTATCTGCGGATGGACGCGACGCAAGATCCGGCAACCAGCGCGCCGGGTGTGCTGAAGATCACGGGCGGCACGGACATCGCGGGCGGCGTCGGCATCCAGGTACTGGACAAGGACGCCACGCCCGTTCCGTTCGGGGACGATGTGCTGGTGGGGCCGTCGAAGGACGGCGCCTATGTGCTGCCTTATACCGCGCGCTATTACCAGACCGCCAGCACCGTGACGCCGGGCCGCGCCGACGGCACGGCAACTTTCACCCTCAGCTACAAATAACGATGGAGCCAAAGCACGAGCAGGGTAAAGCGGTGCAATACCTTCGGATCATTACGGAACGGTGATCAGAAAATTCCGAAAATGGATCTGACCGTTAAATCGGTTCGTGACGCTGGTACATTAATTCCGCAGTCACTCGATGACTGTTTGTTTAAACTCAAAATTGGAAGTATTGAAAATGCAAAAGATTGAACGAAGCGAACTGGCCAAGTCGATGATCGCAGGCGGCTGCTGCAAGACGGACAAGCCTACCGTGACGCCTCCTACGGAGCCCCTCGTCGCGGTCCCCAAGGCCTAAATCGCTTCAAAACGGACCGCAAGGTCCGTTTTTATTTGAGCGTGAAGATTTGTCAATGCGAGTATTCAAAGCGACGCTGCTGAACTGGGCGAGAATCGCCCAATACCACCTGCGCGGCGCATGGATGGCTCGCGTCCCCCGTGCGCTGTTGGAGCCTCTGGCAGTGGCCGGTTGGCGGATCGGTAGTGTCTTCAATCTACGGATCCGGGCCGAAGGCGTCGCGCGCGCTGAAATCGGCCGCGAGGTGTTGGGCGTGTCGCCAGCGCAAGCGCGGCGAGCGCGTTCGGTCGATCGGCTGGAAAGCCTGATCGATCAGCGAATCTATTTCGGCCGGCGTGCCTGCGGCAGCGAAGCCTGGCCCGACCTGCAGGCGGTGGCTGGCCGGCTCGCCAATGAAATTTCCAGGTTGAAGGCCGAATGGCCGGGGCGCCCGGTCATTGTGTCGCCGTTCCACTATGTGTCCCAGTACGCGAACATCTACGTCATCGATGAATTGAGAGCCCTGCTGGGCATCGAGTCCATGGCCGTGGTGTCCGGCGTGCCGAGGAACATCTATGGCAACGACGATGCGCAAATACCCGGCGTGAAGGTGCTGTACACCTTCGGCGATGGCGATGTCGAACGCAATCGCCTGGGCCTGCGCGTGGCCCGGGCGCTGAAGCGCCATGGCGTTGCCGTGCTGTTTTCCGATGTGCCGCCATTTTCGTTCCAGCGCTTCCCGATGCAGACGGTCAATGTCTCGATGTTCGGGCGCCATGCGCGCGTCCATAACGGCGTCTTTCGCCTGGGTGCGCCGCTGGACGCCATGCTGCTCCCTTTCTATCTGCGCTTCGAGAACGGGCGATTCGATGCCGAGCTGCTCAGCCCCTTGTCGCTCGCCGACGCCGATGCCCCGCAGCAACTGGCGCAGCACATCGAGACCGCGCTGGTCGGCAATTATTCAAGCTGGCTTCCCGCCGGGCATCCGTCCATGTATGCCTTCGCTTCCGTCAAATGACAAGGGAGTGACCGGATTCGGTCGTGGTCCGGGCCTTTGAATTTAGCGTGAATAGGCGTGGCCATTCCTTATTAGTAATTTGAAACGCCGACTGCATCGGCGTCATTGTTTTCATGGAACCGACCCATCTTCCGAACTTCAAGGATGTTTCCTGGCGCTGGATCGCCTATGCCACATCGACGGTTGTCATTGCCGCCACGGCTTTCGCATTCGTGCACGAGATCGAACTCAAGCAGGACGTGCAGGGCGAAGTCATCTCTCCTTCCGACGTCAAGATCCAGGGCCTGAGCGGGCTGGTTTCGAAGATCCATGTCCAGGAATCGGAGCGGGTCGAGCCCGGCACGCCGCTGTTCACGCTCGACCGGAACCTGTCGCTCTCCAGCGATGGCCGCCAGCGCCCGGTGTTCGACGAGCAGATGCGCAGCGACCAGATCCGGACCATCGAGCTCCAGTACGGCCAGCGAAAGAGCGGATTGCAATCCCAGCTGGAGGCCGCGCGGCAGATGCAGAAAGCCCGGCAGGCCGAACTGGCGGCGCTCGGCGAACAGAGCGCGCAAAACGGCCATCTGGTGAATGAATCGGAGCAAAAGCTCTCGCGGCTGGAGTCCATTTCCGACTACTTGCCGGCCGACCGGATCGAGCAGGCGCGGGCCGAAACGCGCCAGGGCAGGGTGGCCGTGGCGCAGAGTGCGGCGCGGCGCCAGCAGTTGCTCGGGGAACTGGCCACGGTTCGGAGCACGCAAACCGAACTCGAGACACAGATCGAGGCGCTTGCTTCGCAGCACGCCCGCGAACGCCAGGACTTCGACGTGCGCTTCGAACAGCAACGGCAGACCCTCACCATCTCCGCGCCCAAGGCGGGTGTCGTGAGCTTCTCGAACCTGGTGCAGGGGCATTCGCTGGAGCCGGGCGATGTGGCCCTGGTCATCGGCACGGGCGAAGCCGGGCCGTTGCGCGCCGCCTTGCGCATTCCGTCGCGGCGGCGCGGCTTCGTACACCTTGGGCAGACCGTGCGGCTGAAGTTCGATGCCTTCCCCTACGAGCGCTTCGGCAGCCACGAGGCGCGCATCGACTCGATTTCGGGCACCACGGTCCAGTCCCCGATGTCCTCGCCGGCCGCCTCCGACCCGAAGGACAAGGAGAAGCCGCCGGAGGGCGGCGACGACTACATGGCATGGGCGACGCTGAGCGGCGATGTCTTCCACTTCGAGCGGCAGACATTCAAGATCCTGCCCGGCATGCGCGCGACCGCGAGCATCGCCGTCGAGCGCCGGACGATCGCCGAGTGGATCCTGGCGCCGTTGTTCCGGATGGTGCGGGGATGACGATGCGTGTGCTCTATCAGAACGAAGTCGCCGAATGCGGCTATGCGTGCCTGGCCATGGTGCTGTCGTCCCTGGGCCGGTCGACCGAGGTGCGCGAGTTGTCGCTCCACCGCCCGATCTCGGCCAACGGCCTGTCGCTCATGGACCTGTACGACGTGGCGGTCGAATTCGGCCTGTCGGTGCAGGCCTATCGCTTCGATCCGGCCGACCTGTCGGGCATCGCGCGGGGATCGATCATTCACTTCGGCGGGGCGCATTTCATCGTCTTCGAGAAGGTGCGCCGCGGCTATGTCCACCTCATCGATCCGGCGTCGGGCCGCCGACGCGTGGCGCTGGACACCTTCAGGAGCAATGTGTCGGGCTACCTGCTGGAATGCGCGCCGACGCCGAGCATGCCGCGCATCCGGGCCCGCTCGGGCGTGCCGGCGGCGCTGGCCCGCGTGCGCGCGAGCAATCCGCAACTCGGCGGGCAAATCGCGAAGCTCATGTTCGTCGCGATCGGCAGCCAGTTCGCGATTCTGGCCATGCCCTACCTGGGCAACCTGGTGCTCGATCAGGTCGTGGCCACGGACAACCTGAACCTGTTGAATGTCCTGGCGCTGACCTTCGGCAGCATCTTCGTCATCGGCGCCTTGAGCCAATACGTGCAGAGCTACCTGGTCGAGCTGCTGCATGGCCTGACCCGGGCCCGCATGACCGAAGGGCTGCTGGCCCACCTGCTGCGCAGCCCCATGCCGTGGTTCGAGAAGCGCAACGTGGGCGACCTGTTCGCCCGGGTCAAGGCGCAGGACGAGATCAGCGCGTTCGCCACGCGCACCCGGATCGCGCTGTACATCGACCTGTCGGTGGCCGTCCTGGCGCTGGCGCTGATGGGGGTGCAAAGCGGGCTTCTCACGCTGGTGGCCCTGTTGATCTTCATGTTCTACGTGGCGGTCTCGTTCGCCTTGTTCACGCGCATGCGTGACACCCATGCGCTGGTGATGGAGCACTCGGCGCGTTGCGACGACGCGCTGATCGAAACCATCCGCGCTGCGTCGCTGATCAAGCTGTCCCAGGGCGAGACCCGGCGTTGCGCGATCTTCATGGCGAAGTACCGGGCGTTCATCGCCGCCTCGCTGCAAGGCAGCCGCCTGGGCAGCCTGCGCGACGCGATCCTCAAGCTGATCGACTATGCCGACATGATCGTCATCACCTGGCTCGCGGCCCGGTTGATGCTGAGCGGCACGGTCTCGGTCGGTGTCTTCTATTCGTTCCTGATCTACAAGACCTTGATGTCCGAGCGGCTGGCCCGATCGATCAATTCGGCGTTCGGCTACTTCATGCTGAGCGTGCCGGTCAGCCGGGTCGACGACATCGCCAAGGGCGAGGGAGAGCGCTATACGCCGCTCGGTGACGTCCTCAAGACCGTCGAGGTGCGGGAGTTCCAGCGCATCGAGATGCACGAGGTGACCTTCCGCTATGGCGTCTCCGACCAGCCGGTCTTCAAGGGGGCGAGCATCGACATCCGCCGGGGCGAGAAGATCGCCATCACCGGGCCGTCCGGCAGCGGCAAATCGACGCTGTTCAAGCTGCTGGCGGCGGCCGAGCCGCTGCAGGAGGGCCGCATCGCCCTGAACGGCATCCTCTGGCCGAATCTCACGGTCGACGAGATTCGCCGCCATGCGGTCCACATGCGGCAGGGCGACATCATCCTGCACGGCTCGATTGCCGACAACGTCTCGCTGTTCGAGGCCAACGCCGACGAAGCGCGGATTCATGCGCTGCTCGACGAGGTGGGGCTGCTGGCGGACATCATGCGGCTGCCGATGCGCACGCGCACCATGGTCAGCGACACCATGGCCAACATCTCGGCCGGCCAGCGGCAGCGCCTGCTGCTGGCCCGTGCGCTCTATCAGAAGCGGGAGCTGTTGCTGCTCGACGAGCCGACTTCCAACCTGGACCCGGTGTCGGTGCGGCGCATCGCGGCGCTGCTCGCGCGCCTGGACCGCACGGTGGTCGTCATCACGCACGACATGTTCTTGGCATCGGCCTTCGAGACCCGCTACCGGTTGGTCGACGGCCGGCTGGTGCGCGAGGCATCGACCGATGAACCCACGTCCGGTGTGCTTCTCCATGCATAGCCGTCGCCTGCTGGTGGGGATCCTGCTGGGCCTTGTCGCGCACGCGGGTCGCGCGCAGACGGCGGACCTGATGACGGTGGTCGCGCAGGCGGTGGAACACGATGCCGAACTCGGCCAGGCCCGTGCCGGCTACGAGGCGGCCCAGCAGGCGCTGCCCAAGGCGCGTGCGGCCTTGCTGCCGAGGATCGACGGCGGCTGGGGGCGCGCCTTCAACCGGATCGCCAGCGAGAACTCGCCCGCCACCAGCTACTGGCAGAACGGCTGGACCGTCAACCTGACGCAGCCCCTGTTCGACTGGAGCCGGTGGGCGAGCTACCAGCAGGCCGACTTCGTCGCGGCGCGCGGTGCGGTCGAACTGGCTGGCGCCCGGCAGGCGCTGATCGTGCGCGCCGCGCGCGCCTACTTCGATGTGCTGGCCGCCGAGGACGAGCGCGCACGGGCCACCGACTACGCGGCCGCGATCGCCAGCCACCTCGAGGAACTGCGCCTGCGCAAGGCGGCGGGAGAGGCCACGCTGATCGATTTGCGCGAGGCCGACACGCTCGGCGAGCAGGCGCTGTTGCAGAAGATGGATGCGCGCAACGACCTGGCGCTCAAGTACCGCGCGATCGAGCAACTGACCGGCCAGCGCTTCTCCTCGCTCTCGCGCCTGTCGGAGCTCGCCGTGCGGCCGCGTGTCGTGCCCGAGGATGCGGAGGGTTGGGCGACGCAGGCGCGGGCGCAGGGCTATCCGGTGCAGCTGGGGCAGATCGAATGGGAGATCGCCAAACTCGAGGTCAGCAAGGTGCGTGGAGAGCGCTATCCGGTCGTCAACCTGACGGCCGGCTATACGCCTGCCGGCGCGGCTTCCGGCTATGCCAGGCCGACCACGACGGCGACGGCGATGCTGAGCGTCACCGTGCCGCTCTTCACGGGCGGCGCGGCGCCGGCACGGCTCAAGGAATCGCTCGCGCTGGAGGACCAGGCGGAAGGCAAGTGGCGGTCGGCGTCCCGGCAGGCGGAAGCCGAGGCGCGCGAGAACTTCTCGCGCTTCCAGTGGGGCGTGCAGCGGATCGACCTGTTGACGGGCCTGGTGAAAACCTCGGCCGAGTCCTTGTCCGCCATCCAGATCGGCTACAAGGTGGGCAGCCGCACGAGCGTGGACGTGCTCCGGGCCTTCGATTCGCTCTACGCAAGCCGGCGCGACCTGCTGCGCGCCAGGTACGAAACCCTGGTCGCGCTGCTGCGCCTCAAGGCGGCGACAGGGGCGCTGGACACCGGGGAAGTGGCGCAAATCAATGCGCAATTGAAGGTCGGGGCGCCTTTGTGAAACAAGAAAGCGGCCCGCGGGCCGCTTTTTTTGTCTGCAGGCGAGGCGTCTCGCCTGGCTCGATTACTCGACCTTCGCCTTCGCCCGCAGGTCTTCCTGGTACTTCTGCAGCCGTTGCTGCTGCAGCTGCTGCGTGACCTGCGGCTTGACTTCCTCGAGCTTCGGCAGTTGCGCCTGGCGGACGTCGTCGACCCGGATGATGTGGTAGCCGAACTGCGACTTGACCGGCACGGCCGTGGTCTCGCCCTTCTTGAGCTTGATCATCGCTTCCGAGAACTCGGGCACGAAGCTGGCCGGCGCCGCCCAGTCGAGGTCGCCGCCGTTGGCGCCCGATCCCGGGTCCTTGCTCTGCTTCTTGGCAATGTCCTCGAACTTGGCGCCCTTCTTGAGGTCGGCCAGGATCTTGTTGGCCTGGTCCTCGGTCTCGACCAGGATGTGGCGCGCCTTGTATTCCTTGCCGGAATTGGCCGCGACGAACTTGTCGTACTCGGCTTGCACCTCGGCGTCGGTGACCGGGTTCGTCTTGCGGTAGTTCTCGAACAGCTGGCGGATCAGGATCGCCTGGCGCGCCAGCTCGAGCTGGGCCTTGTAGTCGTCGCTGGCGTCGAGGCCCTGCTTCTGGGCTTCCTGCATGAAGATCTCGCGCGCGATCACTTCCTCGCGCAGCTGGCCTTGCATCTCGGGCGTCACCGGCCGGCCGGCCGCGGCCAGTTGCTGGGCCAGCACGTCCATGCGTGCCTTCGGCACGGCCTTGCCATTCACGATGGCGGCGTTCTGCGCGAGGGCGGCGAACGGAATGGCGCCGACCAGGGTGGCGAGCGCGACGGCCTTCAGGATGTTTTTCTTCATAAGGGAGAGGAGTTGTCGCCGCACGACCGTGCGGGTGATGGAATCGACGCCCTAAAGCGTCTCTATGGCAAGCGCGTGGAGGCCCTGTGCGATGAAAAGTTGCAGCGCATCATACACAAGCCGATGGCGCGCCACACGCGGCTTGCCGGCGAACAGCGGCGAGGCGATGCGGACCCGGAAATGCGTGCCGTAGCCCTCGGCGCCGGCGCCCGCATGGCCGGCGTGGGCCGCGCTTTCGTCGATCACCTCGAGTTCGGTCGGCTGGAGCACCTCGCGCAGCCGCGTTTCGAGGTCCTGGGCGGTCGGAAGGCTCATGCTGCGGGCTTGTCCGATTTGAGATGGGGCGAGATGTAGAGGCCCTGCGCGATCAGGAACACGATCGGGAAGACGTAGCCCCAGAGCTTGAAATCGACCCAGGCCTCGGTCGTGAAATAGGCCGCGACGTAGCCGTTGAGGACGGCCATGAAGAGGCAGTAGGCGATCCAGGCGACATTGAGCTTGCCCCAGACCTGCACCGGCAGCTCCAGCTGTGCGCCCAGCAGCATCTTCAGGAAGTTCCTCTTGTAGCCCCACAGCGCGACCCCCAGCGCGATGGCCATGGCGCCGTACAGCACGGTCGGCTTCCACTTGATGAAGCGGTCGTCGTGCAGCGCCAGCGTCAGCGAGCCGAACAGCAGGATCAGCACCAGCGTGGCCTTCTGGATCGGCTGCAGGCGGCGCTCCATGAACCAGATGATCGCCATCTGCAGCGTGGTGGCGGCCATCAGCACGCCGGTCGCCACGTAGATGTCGTAGAACTTGAAGGCGCCGAAGAACAGCAGGATCGGGAAAAAATCGAGGACGAATTTCATGGCGCGCGCTCAGTCGGTCTCTTTCTTCTGGAACTCCAGCGAGGCCGAGTTCATGCAGTAGCGCAGCCCGGTGTCGGTCGGCCCGTCGGGAAACACATGGCCCAGGTGCGCGCCGCAGTTGGCGCAGACGTTCTCGGTGCGCACCATGCCATGCGAGYGGTCGACGATGTTGCGGATCGCGCCGGGCACGGCCTCCTGCGAGAAGCTGGGCCAGCCGCAGCCGGCGTCGAACTTGGTGGCCGAGTCGAAGAGCTTGGCGCCGCAGCAGATGCAGTGGTAGCTGCCGTCTTCCCAGTGGGCTTCGTACTTGCCGGTGAAGGGGCGCTCGGTGGCGGCGTGCCGGGTGATTTCGAAAGCGCCGCGCTCGGCGCCCTTCTCGGCCAGCAGGGCTTTCCATTCGGCGTCGGTTTTCTGGACGGGTGAAGTCATGATGAGCAGCTGATTTCGATCGTGGAGGCCCAGTCGGGCGGGAAGCCGGCGTCGTCGTCGTGGCCGGGATGGTCTTCAAATGGGGTTTCGAGCAGGCTCAGCAAGGTGGCGACGCCGGAGAAGTCCTTTTGCCCGGCGGCTTCGATCGCCTGCTGGCCCAGGTGGTTCCGCAGGACGAACTTGGGATTGTTACGGAACATCCGCTCGGCGACCGTCTCGGCCGGCATGCCGCCACGGCGCCCGGCGTAGGTCTCGAGCCAGGCGTCGATCCCGGGGCGGTCGACGAGCAGGTCGCGCACCGGCTCGGCATTGCCGCTTGCCACGCAGTGCGACAACCGGCGCCAGAAGATCGTGTAGTCGACCTTCTCCTGCGCCAGCAGCTTGAGCACGCCCTCGATCAGGGCGCGGTCGCCATCGGCGGCCTCGCCGAGGCCGAGCTTGGCCCGCATGCGGGCCTCGAATGCGCTCGGAAACACGGTCTTGTACGACTCCAGCGCGGCGACCGCGATTTCCTGGTCGCCGATCAACGGCAACAGGGCCTGGGCCAGGCAGAACAGGTTCCAGTAGGCGACGTTGGGCTGCTGGTTGAAGGCGTAGCGGCCGGCCGTGTCGCTGTGGTTGCAGATGTGGCGCGGGTCGAAGCCGTCCAGGAACTGGAACGGCCCGTAGTCGATCGTGAGCCCGAGGATGCTCATGTTGTCGGTGTTCATCACGCCATGGCAGAAGCCGACCGCTTGCCATTGGGCCAGCAGGGCCGCCGTGCGTTCGCTGACCGCCTCGAGCAGCGCGGCGTAGGCGTTGCCGCCGAAGCGCGAGCTCGCGCGGCAGCCCGGGTAGTAGCGGCCGATCACGTAGTCGGCCAGGGCGCGCAGTTCGGCGTCGCGCTGGTTGGCGGCGAAATGCTCGAAGTGGCCGAAGCGGACGAAGCTGGGCGCGACGCGGGTCACGACGGCGGCAGTTTCGAGCTCCTCGCGCCGCACCCGGGCATCGGAGCCGGTCACGCACAGGGCCCGCGTGGTCGGGATGCCCAGCCCGTGCATGGCCTCGCTGCAGAGGAACTCGCGGATGCTGGAGCGCAGCACGGCGCGGCCGTCGCCCATGCGTGAATAGGGGGTCTGGCCGGTGCCCTTGAACTGGACTTCGAGGCCGCCCTCGGTTTCCCCGAGCAGGATGGCGCGCCCGTCGCCGAGCTGCCCGGCCCAGACGCCGAACTGATGGCCGCTGTAGACGCTGGCCAGCGGGCGCGTTCCAGCGATGGGCGAGTTGCCGATGAAAGCGGCCAGGCCTTCGTCGGAATGCAGCCAGGAAGGATCCAGTCCGAGTTCGGCCGCCATGCGCGCGCTGCGGCCGACCCAGTAGGGATCGGGCAGGGGGCGGGGTTGGAGTTCGGTGAAGAAGGCGGGACCCAGCGCCGAGAAGCCGGGGGCCCAGTGCAGACCCAGGTCGACCTGGTCCGCTTCGTCTGCAAGCATGCTCATGGGGGCGATTGTCCCGCAGCGGGCGGAGACCCCGGGCGGGAGGGGCCATCGAGCTCGCGATGCGGGCGTCTTTGACGCAGGCGCGAGGATTCAGAGGGCGGCCGGCACGGTCGGCATGGGCACCTTGCCGCTCTCCCACAACCGCATCCGGTACTGCGCCGGCGGCAGCCCGAACCAGCGCTTGCAGGCGCGAAAGAAGTTGCTGCTGTCGACGAAGCCCAGCAGGTCGGCGACCTCCGTCAGCGTGTGGCGCCGGTCGGCCAGATACTGCTGGGCCAGCTCGCGGCGGGTGTGGTCGAGCAGTGACTGGTAGGAACTGGCCTCGGCCTGCAGCCGGCGCTGCAGCGTGCGCTCGGTGACGCCGAGGCCGGCCGCGACCTCCTGCCGGCGCGGCTCGCCGCCGGGCAGGCGGCGCGTGATCTCGGCGCAGACCCGGCGGCTGATCGTGCTGTCGGCCAGCTGGTTCAGCTGTTCGTCGAGCAGGCGCTCGTGCAATGCCGCCAGCGCCGGATGCTGCGAAGGGATCGCCGCGCGCATGTCGGCCTCGGCCAGCAGCAACCGGTTGGCCGGGGCGCCGAAGCGGATCGCGCAACCGAAAGCGGTCCGATGGGCCGCGTCGTTCGGTGGTGCCGCGAAGACGAACTCGACCGCCAGCGGATGCAGCGCGCGTCGCGTCAGCCAGCCGCACAGCACCAGCATGGTCAGCATCCCGTACTCGACACGCTGGCGCGGCACCGGCCGGCGGCTGCCGACATGGCCGAGCACCAGCCAATGGCCGCGAGGGTCGGCTTCGAGTTCGAAGGTGGCGGCATCCGAGACCACCGCCAGATAGCGTGCCAGCCGCTCCAGGCCCGCGTGCAGATGCGGGCTGCAGGTCATCGCGTGGCCCAGCATGTCGAGGTTGCCATGGCGCGCGGCCAGTTCGCGCGAGAGCCCCAGCGTGGCCTTGCCGGAGCGGGCCACGGCCAGCTGCCACAGCTGGCTGATGTCGTCGGCCGGAAAGCGGGCATCTGGCTGGTCGAGCCCGGTGGCATCGAAGCCGCAGTCGCGCAGCAGCGCCGGCACGTCCAGCCCTTCGGCCGCGAACATGTCGAGCACGCCTCGGAGCCAGGCGCCCGAACTGGTGCGCAGCGGGGCCGGCGATGGGGCAGGGCGCACCGATTCAGGTGCTTGCGTCTCTGAAGTCACTGATTTGGCGTGCTTGCGATAGCGGGCATGGGAGGGGTCGTTCCTAGTATCGAGGCCGGCCCCGACGGAGGGCATTCCGAATAACCCGACAAGGAGACAAACATGACCCTGACAACCCGGAAATGGGGCGCGGGAATGGTGCTACTGTGCGCCATGATCGCCGCCTGCGGTGGATCGTCCGATCCCTCCTTTCCCGTTCTGCCGCCCGCGGCGGCCACTCCTGCGACCATGAACCCGACGCCCGTGACTGCCGTTCCCGAGACCCCGACGCCCGATGCACCCACGGTGCGTGCCACCGCCCAGGGCAAGGTCGAGGGCATCGACGACAGTGCCCGCACGGGCACCTGGTGGTGGAAGGGCCTGCCTTTCGCCCAGCCGCCGGTCGGCGCGCTGCGCTGGCGGGCCCCGGCCGAGCCCCAAGCCTGGACCGGCGTCCGCCCGGCCAAGCAGTTCGGCAACCCCTGCCTGCAGATCGGCCGCATCTACGGCCCCGGCGCCAACAACACCTACGACGCCACGATCGCCAGCACGCTGAACACGCCGGTCGGCAGCGAGGACTGCCTGACGCTCAACATCTGGCGTCCGGCGACCCTCGACGAGAAGCTGCCGGTGATGCTGTTCATCCACGGCGGCAGCAACATCTCGGGCTACACCGCCGACCCGGTCTACGACGGCGCGAACCTGGCGAAGAAGGCCAACGCAGTGATCGTCACGGCCAACTACCGCCTGGGCGTGCTGGGCTTCCTGAACCTGCCGCAGCTGCACGTCGGCGGCAGCGAGGGCGACGACTCCGGCAACTTCGCGCTGCTCGACAACCTGGCGGCGCTGCGCTACATCCAGAAGAACATCGCCGGCTTCGGCGGCGACGCCGCCAATGTCACGGTAATGGGACAGTCGGCGGGCGCGATCAACCTGCTGGCACTGATGGCGTCGCCGATGTCGAAGGGCCTGTTCCACAAGGCCATGCCGCTGTCCGGCGGCATCTCGCTGGCGAGCAACCTGCCGCCCGGCAGCCTGCCGACGCTGAATCCGGCTTCGGCCTACCTGGCGCAGGGCAACGGCCTGCTGCTGAACCTGCTGGTGGCGGACGGCAAGGCGGCCGACCTGGCCGGTGCCGCGACCTACGCCGCCGGGCTGAGCAGCGCCGATGTCGCCGACTACCTGCGGGCCAAGGACGCCAAGACCATCCTCGGCACCGTGCTGGCCAAGGGCCTGACCGGCTCGGGGCCGATCCCGGACGGCACCGTGCTGCCGACCGACCCGATCGCAGCGATCGCGGCCGGCCGGTACCTGAAGGTGCCGACCGTGGTGGGCGTCACGCGCGACGAGGGCAAGCTCTTCACGCCCTTCCTGCCGCTGGTCGGCGGCCCCAAGCCCGGCATCAAGATCGACGATGCGACGCGCTTCGCGATGATGCAGAACTTCAACCCCGACGTGGCCACCACCCTGAGCTCGGCCGACATCATCGACCCGGTCTACCTGCCGGTGACGACGCCGGTCACCGGCTACGACGCCATGACCGCGCGGATCACCAACGCCTTCATGGTGCCGAGCCGCGACAACCTGCTGAACACGATGAAGACGCAGCAGTCGGATCTGTGGCACTACCAGTTCGACTGGGCGCAGCTGCCGGCCCCATGGAACGAGGTCTACGGCGCCGCGCATGCCTTCGACCTGGGCTTCGTATTCGGCAATTTCGGCCCGTCGCTGTTCTCGAATGCGACCAACAGCGCGGCCAATCGGCCGGGCAGGGAAGCGCTGTCGGACGCGATGATGGGCAGCATCGCCGCCTTCATGCGCACCGGGGATCCGAACACGGCCGCCCTGGGCACGGCCTGGGCGCCGTGGCCCTCCCGGCTCCTGCTCGACGCCACGCCCAGCGCGGCCAGCATCTCGACCCAGTAGGCGGCCGCCCGCAGTCGGTCTCCTGGGCGAGCGACTGCGGGTTTGCGGCATTGCCCGCAAACCCGAACATGAGGGAACCTCGGGGGCGTCGGGCCGCCGGTGGTTACATTGGCTTTCCCCCTGAATTACCAAGAATGTTTATGCAAGGAGCTGATAGATGCTGGGTTTGATGCAGGACCAACCGTTGCTGATCTCGTCGCTGATCGAGTTCGCCGAACGCCACCATGGCGACGCCGAAATCGTCTCGCGGCGGGTCGAAGGCGACATCCACCGCACGACGTGGCGCGAGATCGCCTCGCGGTCGCGCCAAGTCGCCAATGCGCTCGACGACGAGCAACTGCTCTTCAGCGACCGCGTCGCCACGCTGGCCTGGAACGGCTATCGGCACCTGGAGCTCTACTACGGCGTGAGCGGCTCCGGCCGCGTGCTGCACACCCTCAACCCGCGGCTGCATCCCGACCAGATCGCCTGGATCGCGAACCACGCCGAGGACCAGATCCTCTGCTTCGACCTCTCGTTCCTGCCGCTGGTGCAGGCGGTCCATGCCAAATGCACCACGATCCGGAAATGGATTGCACTGTGTGATGCCGACAAGCTGCCGGCCGACAGCGGCGTCCCCAACCTCGTGAGCTACGAGGCCTGGATGGGCCAGCGCTCGAAGGTCTACCCATGGCCGTCCTTCGACGAGAACTCGGCCTCGAGCATGTGCTACACGAGCGGCACCACGGGCAATCCCAAGGCGGCCCTGTACAGCCACCGCTCGACCTTGCTGCATGCCTACGCCGCGGCGCTGCCCGACGTCATGTGCATCTCGGCGCGCGATTCGGTGCTGCCGGTGGTGCCGATGTTCCACGTCAACGCCTGGGGCATCCCTTACTCGGCCGCGCTGGTCGGTGCCAAGCTGGTGTTTCCCGGCGCGGCGCTGGACGGCAAGTCGGTCTACGAACTGATCGAGACCGAGAAGGTGAGCTTCGCCGCCGGCGTGCCGACCGTCTGGCAGATGCTGCTGGGGCACCTGCAGGCCAACGGCCTCAAGTTCTCGACCCTGAAGCGCACCGTGATCGGCGGCTCGGCCTGCCCGCCGACCATGATCCACGCCTTCCAGGAGCTCTACGGCGTCGACGTGCTGCATGCCTGGGGCATGACCGAGATGTCGCCGCTGGGCACACTGTGCACGCTCAAGAACAAGCACCTGGCCCAGACGCCCGAGCAGCAGACCGCGATCCGCATGAAGCAGGGGCGCGCGATCTTCGGCGTCGACATGAAGATCGTCGATGGCAACGGCGAGGAACTGCCCTGGGACGGCAAGGCCTACGGCGACCTGCTGGTCAAGGGGCCGTGGGTGGTCAAGGCGTACTTCAAGGGCGAGGGCGGCGACCCGCTGGTGCCCGATGCCGAGGGCCGGGGCTGGTTCCCGACCGGCGACGTCGCGACCATCGACGCCGACGGCTTCCTGCAGATCACCGACCGCAGCAAGGACGTGATCAAGTCCGGCGGCGAATGGATCAGCTCGATCGACATCGAGAACATCGCGGTCGCCCATCCGGCGATCGCGATGGCCGCCTGCATCGGCGTGGCGCATCCCAAGTGGGACGAACGGCCGATCGTGGTGGTGGTGAAGAAGCCCGGCGCCGAGGTCTCGCGCGACGAACTGATCGCCTTCTATCAAGGCAAGACTGCCAAGTGGCAGATTCCCGACGACGTGGTGTTCGTGGAAGCGATTCCGATCGGCGCCACCGGCAAGATCCTGAAAACCCGTCTGCGCGAAGTGCTGCGCGACTACAAGCTGCCGGGCCTCTGAGGGAAGCTACCGACGGGTAGGATTTTCGTCGGGCGCGTGTCGCATGGGTGATAGTTTGAGCGCCTGCGCGCGCGCCGTTACGGGCATTCCCTGAGGGGTGCTCTTGCAAAGACTTGTACGCTCAGCCCGTGTTTGAACGACCACCGATCCAGGAGACGACTTCCATGAAATTTGCACTCAAGTTCCTTGCTGCGAGCGTGATGCTGGCCGCTGCCGCGGGGGCCTTTGCCCAGAAGGGCGAAACCGTCAAGATCGCCATGATCGAGGGCCTTTCGGGACCCTTCGCCAACGTCGGTCAGAACCAGCTCAAGACCTGGCAGTTCGTGGCCGAGCACCTGACGCCGGAAGAGAATCCGGCCGGGGTCAAGTTCGAGATCACCGGCATGGACAGCAAGAGCTCTCCACAGGAGGCGCTGAATCTGCTGAAGTCCGCCAGCGACCAGGGTTTCCGCTACATCACGCAGGGCAACGGCTCGAACGTCGCGGTGCCGCTGTCCGATGCGGTCGGCAAGGCCAACGAACGCAACCCCGGCAAGGAAATCATCTATCTGAACTACGCGGCGGTCGATCCGGTCCTGACCAACGACAAGTGCAACTATTGGCACTTTCGACTCGATGCCGACACTTCGATGAAGATGGAGGCGCTGACCACCTTCATGAAGGACCAGCCGAGCGTCAAGAAGGTCTACCTGATCAACCAGAACTACTCGCACGGCCAGCAGGTCGCCAAGTACTTCAAGGAAGGGCTGGCGCGCAAGCGGGCGGACGTCCAGATCGTGGGCGATGACCTGCACCCCCTCGGGCAGGTCAAGGACTTCGCACCCTACGTGGCCAAGATCAAGCAGTCGGGCGCCGACACGATCGTCACCGGCAACTGGGGTCAGGACATGACCCTGCTGATCAAGGCGCTGAACGATGCCGGCCTGAAAGTGCCGGTGTATGCCTACTATGCCGGGGTCTCCGGCACCCCGACGGCGCTGGCTTCGGGTGGGGAGCTCGAGGTCTACCAGATCGCCTACAACCACTCCAACTATCCGGGTCGCCTGGGCACCCTGACGAACGAGTTCCAGCAGAAGTTCAACGACGACCTCTACACCTTCTCGGTCTACAACGCGCTGGTGATGATGAGCAACGCGATGGCCAAGGCGAAATCCACCGACCCGGTCAAGGTGGCGGCGGCACTGGAAGGCCTGAAGTTCAAGGGCTTCAACGGTGAGAGCGAAATGCGCAAGACCGACCACCAGTTGCAGCAGGGCCTCTGGATCTCCAAGTGGCAGAAGGTGGATGCAAAGAACAAGTACAGCGTGGAAAAGACCGGCTACACCTTCGCACCGGTGAAGTACCTCGAGCCCTACATCGCCAGCACCCCGACGTCCTGCCAGATGAAGCGCCCGGGCGCCGCGTCCTCCTAGGACGAATTTCCGAAACCACGCGCCGGGAGGTGATTGCAATCTCTCCCGGCGTCGTTTTTTCCGGCGTCCGGCGAGGCGCTTGACCACCACCCCAGACCTCATGGAATTTTTCACCATCTCCCTGCTGAACGGGCTCAGCTACGGGCTGCTGCTGTTCATGCTGAGCTCGGGCCTCACACTGATCTTCAGCATGATGGGCGTGCTCAATTTTGCGCACACCAGCTTTTATATGCTGGGCGCCTATTTCGCGTACTCGATCTCGAGCGTCATCGGCTTCTGGCCGGCCCTGGTCATTGCGCCTGTGCTGGTCTTCGCGCTGGGCGCCGGATTCGAGCGCTACAGCCTGCGGCGCGTCCACAAGTTCGGGCATGTGCCGGAACTGCTCGTGACCTTCGGCCTTTCCTACCTGATCCTCGAAGTGGTGCAGTTGGTCTGGGGTCGATCGGTCGTCCCCTATGCCTTGCCGCCGGCGCTCGAAGGGCCGCTGTTCACCATCTACGGCACCCAGTTTCCCAAGTCCAGGTCCTTCATCATGCTCATCGCCTTGCTGATGCTCGTGTCGGTGTGGCTGTTGCTGACGCGCACGCGCATCGGGCTGGTCATCCAGGCCGCGCTGAAGCACCCGGAAATGGTCGAAGCGCTCGGCCACAACGTGCCACGCGTCTTCATGCTGGTGTTCGGTGGCGGCGCTGCGCTGGCCGCCCTGGCCGGCGTGATCGGCGGCAACACCTACGTGACGGAACCGGGCATGGCTGCTTCCGTCGGCTCGATCATCTTCGTGGTCGTGGTGGTCGGGGGCATGGGTTCGCTGGCCGGCGCGTTCCTGGCATCCCTGCTCATCGGCGTGCTGCAGACCTTCGCGGTCGCGATGGACCAGTCGTTCGCGGGCGGACTTCAGGCCCTGGGCATGAGCGTCACCAGCCAGACCTTCGGCTATGAACTCCTCAGTCTCAAGATTTCGCAGGTTGCGCCCATCATGCCGTACCTGTTCCTGGTGCTGATCCTGATTTTCCGGCCCAAGGGCCTGCTCGGCACCCGGGAGGATTGACGCATGACAACGTCTTCTGTTTCCTACTATCGCTTCACGCCCTTGAACGTGGGCCGCGTCATCGTGTGGACGCTGTTCGCACTCCTGTTGCTGCTGGCGCCGATCCTGTTCCGCAGCAGCCTTGCGCTGACCATGCTGTCGCAGATGGGGTATGTCGTGATCATCTGCCTGAGCTACAACATCCTGTTCGGACAGGGCGGAATGCTGAGCTTCGGACACGCCGTGTACACGGGCATGGGGGCTTTCATCGCCATTCATGCAATGAATCTGGCGACACAGGGCAGCCTTCCCGTGCCGCTGGTGCTGATCCCGCTGGTCGGCGGACTGGGGGGCATGTTCTTCGCGGTCCTGCTGGGCTTCGTGACGACAAAGAAATCCGGCACCACCTTCGCCATGATCACGCTGGGCATCGGTGAACTGGTGGCGTCGATGGCCCTCATGTTTCCGGGATTCTTCGGTGGCGAAGGCGGCGTGACGACCAACCGGGTCTACGGGACGGCGTTTCTGGGATTGACCTTCGGACCCCAGCTGCAGGTGTACTACCTGATCRCTGCCTACTGCTTCGTCTGCACGGCGCTGATGTTCGCCTTCACCGGCACGCCGCTGGGGCGGATCCTGAATGCGGTGCGTGACAACCCGGAGCGGGTCGAATTCATCGGCTACAACACCCAGCGCGTGCGCTACTTCGCCTTCATCATCGCTGGCTTCTTCGCGGGGATCGGCGGCGGCTTGTCGGCCATCAACTTCGAGATCGTGAATGCCAGTGACAGCCTCAGCGGCGCGCGTTCCGGAGGCTACCTGCTTTTCACCTTCCTCGGCGGGGCCGGCTTCTTCTTCGGCCCGATCATCGGCGCGGTGCTGCTCGTGTTCGCGTCGGTCATGCTGTCCGAGCTCACCAAGGCCTGGTTGCTGTATCTGGGCCTGGTCTTCCTCTTCATGGTCATGTTCGCGCCGGGTGGTGTTGCGAGCCTGGTCATGATGAACCTGCGGGTCGCGAAGTTCGGCCTGTTCAAGCCCTTCTGGGCGCTCTACGCCGGACTCATTGCAACCGGCGCACTGTTGGTGGTGGGCGCGGCAGCCCTGGTGGAAATGGTCTATCACATCCAGCTGAACTCGGCGCTGGGGCCGGAGGTTCCATTTGCCGGGCTCACGCTGGATACTTCGAGCACCGGCAGTTGGCTCGGCGCTGCGGCACTGGCCCTGGTGGGCCTGGGCCTGCTCGAATGGGTGCGCCGCCGCTTCGCCCGCGCCTGGGGCGCGGCGCAGGAGCAGATCGAAGTCGAGAACAAACGCCGGGCGGTCGCATGAGCGAAACGAATTCAGGAATGGGTTGTGCACTCGAACTCAAGGACCTGCGCAAGAGCTTCGGCAAGACGGACATCATCCGCGGCGTCGATCTGGCGGTGCAGGCCGGCGAGCGCATCGCGATCATCGGCCCCAATGGCGCCGGCAAGTCGACGCTGTTCAACCTGATCAGCGGACGGCTCGCACCCAGCAGCGGCGAAGTGCTGCTCAACGGGCAGCGCATCGACGGCAAGAAGCCATTCGAGATCAACCGGCTGGGCCTGTCGCGCAGCTTTCAGATCACCAACATCTTCCCGAAGCTCAGCGTCTTCGAGAACCTTCGCTGCGGGGTGCTGTGGAGCCTGGGCTACCGCTACAGCTTTCTGCGCTTTCTGTCGAAGCTCGACGACGCCAATGAGCGCACCGAAGAATTGGTTCATCAGGTCGGCCTCGACAAGAAGCGCGACGTGCTGGCGGTCAACCTCACTTACGCCGAGCAGCGTGCGCTGGAAATCGGCGTGACCATCGCCGGCGGTGCCAACGTGATTCTTCTCGACGAGCCCACGGCGGGCATGAGCAAGACCGAGACCGCGCATTTCATCGCCTTGATCAAACAAGTCACCGTGGGCAAGACGCTGCTCACGGTCGAGCACGACATGGGCGTGGTGTTCGGCCTCGCGGACAAGATCGCGGTGGTGGTCTATGGCGAGGTCATTGCCTTCGACACGCCGGCCGCGGTGCGCGCCAATCCGCGCGTCCAGGAAGCCTACCTCGGCTCATCGGTCGCCGATGCCCAGGGTGCAGGACACTGACATGCTCAAGCTTCAAGACATCCACGCCTATTACGGCAAGAGCCATGTGTTGCATGGTGTTTCGTTCGACGTTGGCCCCGGCGAGATCGTCGCGCTGCTGGGCCGCAACGGCTCGGGCCGGTCGACCACGGCCAAGGCCATCATGGGCCTGGTGCATGCCGAAGGCACGCTGCGCTGGAAGGAACAGGACATCCTGCGCCGCAAGGCCTACGAGATTGCCCACCTGGGCATCGGCTACGTGCCCGAGAACCGCGACATCTTCCCCAAGCTCACGGTGCACCAGAACCTGCTGCTGGGGCAGAAGGGCAACGGCAAGGACAGCCGCTGGCAGTTCAACGACATGTACGGCATGTTCCCGCGGCTCAAGGAGCGCCAGCACACCGAGGCCGGCGTGCTGTCGGGCGGCGAGCAGCAGATGCTGACGCTGTGCCGCACGCTGATGGGCGACCCCGACCTGATCATCATCGACGAGCCCACCGAGGGCCTGGCGCCGAAGATCGTCGAGCTGGTCGGCCAGTACCTGCGCACGCTCAAGGACAAGGGCATCTCGGTGCTGCTGATCGAGCAGAAGCTGACGATCGCGATGCAGATCTCCGACCGCGCGCTGGTCATGGGGCACGGCAGCATCGTGTTCGACGGCACGCCCGACAGCCTCAGGGCCGATGCCACTACCCGGAAGGAATGGCTGGAGGTTTAATCAACCTCGGGTCCTTGTCCCGGCAGCGACTTGGCGTGGTTGCCCGGTCGCTCGAAACGCCTAGAATTCGATAAAAAAGAACACTCGTGCTTTTTGTGAACGGGGTCCTGGTGCCTGATCGCACCATGGCCCCGAACCCGTTTTTTTCGATCCTCTCCCATCCCAAAGGAACGCAGCATGACGGCTGAATACAAAGTGCTCGGCGACGTCGCCGTGATCACCCTGAACAATCCCCCGGTCAATGGCCTCGGGTTCTCGACCCGCGTCGGCATCACCGACGGTCTTTCCAAGGCCATCGACGACCCGGCCGTCAAGTCGATCGTCATCACCGGCGAGGGCAAGGCCTTCTCGGGCGGCGCCGACATCAAGGAGTTCGGCACGCCCAAGGCGCTGCAGGAGCCCAATCTGCTGAGCGTCATTCTGGCGCTCGAAGCCTCGACCAAGCCGATCGTCGCGGCGATCCATTCCGTCTGCATGGGCGGTGGTCTCGAACTGGCCCTGGGCTGCCACTACCGCGTGGCGGCACCCGGCACCAGCATCGCGCTGCCCGAAGTCAAGCTGGGTCTCCTGCCCGGCGCCGGCGGCACGCAGCGCCTGCCGCGCGTGCTGGGCGTGGAGACCGCGCTCAACATGATCGTCAGCGGCGAGGCCGTCAAGAGCGAACTGCTGGCTTCGCTGCCCGGCCAGAAGCTGTTCGACAAGCTCTCGGCATCGGCCGAATCCCTGTTCGACGAAGCGCTCGAATTCGCCAAGTCGGTGGCCGCCAAGACCGGCGATGCGCTGCCGCTGGTGCGCAACCTGCCGTGCAAGCATCCGCAGGGCGACGCCTACTTCCAGTTCGCCAGGAACATGGTCGGCGGCATGTCGAAGAACTACCCGGCGCCGCTCAAGTGCGTCGACGCCGTGCAGGCCGCCACCCGGATGAAGTTCGACGACGGCATGGCCGAGGAGCGCCGCCTCTTCACCGCGCTGATGTTCACGCCTGAATCGGCGGCGCTGCGCCACCTGTTCATGGCCGAACGTGCTGCCTCGCGCATCCCCGACGTGCCTGAAGACACGCCGCAGCGCGCCATCAAGTCGGTCGGCGTGATCGGCGCCGGCACCATGGGCGGCGGCATCTCGATGAATTTCCTGAACGCCGGCATCCCGGTCAGGATCCTCGAGATGCAACAGGAGGCGCTCGACCGCGGCATCGCCACGATCAAGAAGAACTACGAGGCCCAGGTCAAGAAGGGCAAGCTCAAGCAGGACAAGTACGAGCAGCGCATGGCCTTGCTGAGCACCACGCTGAGCTACGACGACCTGAAAGACGTCGACCTGGTCATCGAGGCCGTGTTCGAGGAACTGGGCGTCAAGGAGAAGGTGTTCAAGGAACTCGACCGCGTGGCCAAGCCCGGCGCCATCCTGGCCTCCAACACCTCGACCCTGGACGTCGACAAGATCGCGGCTTTCACGAAGCGTCCGCAGGACGTGGTCGGCATGCACTTCTTCAGTCCGGCCAACGTCATGAAGCTGCTCGAAGTGGTGCGCGGCAAGCAGACCGCCAAGGACGTGCTGGCCACCGTGATGTCGACGGCCAAGAAGATCAAGAAGACCGCGGTGGTCTCGGGCGTTTGCGACGGCTTCATCGGCAACCGCATGATCGAGCAGTACTCGCGCCAGGCGGGCTTCCTGCTCGACGAGGGCGCGACGCCGCAGCAGGTCGACCGCGCGATCGAGAAGTTCGGCTTCGCGATGGGTCCGTTCCGCATGGGCGACCTGGCCGGCAACGACATCGGCTGGGCGATCCGCAAGCGCCGCGCGACCGAAGTCGCCGACATGAAGTACAGCCGTACCGCCGACAAGCTGTGCGAACTGGGCCGCTTCGGACAGAAGACCGGGGCCGGGTGGTACGACTACCAGGCCGGCAAGCGCGATGCGATCCCCTCGGAGCTGGTCAACAGGATGATCGAGGACCACCGCAATGAACTCGGCATCACGCCGCGCAAGATCTCCGACGAGGAAATCGTGCAGCGCCTGGTCTATGCGCTGGTCAACGAAGGCGCGCACATCCTCGAGGACGGCATTGCCTCGAAATCGGGCGACATCGACATGGTCTACCTCACGGGCTACGGCTTCCCGATCTGGCGCGGAGGCCCGATGCACTACGCATCGCAAGTCGGCCTCTTCAACGTGGCCGAGTCGATGAAGCGCTTCGCGAAGAATCCGCACGACGATGCGAAGTTCTGGCAGCCGGCCGCGCTGATCCAGAAGCTGGTGGCCGAAGGCAAGAGCTTCAGCTGAAGAAGGAAGGCGACCGCTCATGGTGAAACGCGTATTCCTGGCGTTGCTGCTGGTGCTGCTGGTGCTGGCGGCGGCCGTGGCGGTCAATACCTGGCGCACGCCGTCGCGGCAGCTCGGCGTGGCGCCGGCGCCCAAACTGGCGATCGATGTGCAGGCAGCGGCCAAGCGGCTGGCCGGCGCGATCCCGTTGCGCACGGTGTCCAGCCTCGACAACCCGAGCGGCAACGACGTCGAGTTCGACAAGCTGCATGCCTACCTGGCCGAGCAGTTCCCCAAGGTCCACGCCACGCTCAGGAAAGAGGTGGTGGGCCAGAAGGCGCTGCTCTACACCTGGGCCGGCAGCGACCCCGCCGCCAAGCCGATCGCGCTGATGGCGCACCAGGACATGGTGCCGATCGCGCCGGGCACCGAGAAGGCCTGGTCGGTCGACCCCTTCGGCGGCGCCATTCAAGATGGCTTCGTCTGGGGCCGCGGCACGCTCGACAACAAGGGCAACCTGTTCGCGCAGATGGAAGCCATCGAGCTGCTGATCGCGCAAGGATTCAAGCCGACGCAGACCGTCTATCTCGTGATGGGCGACGACGAGGAGGTCAGCGGCCTGCGTGGCGCGCTGCCGATCGCCGAACTGCTCAAGTCGCGCGGCGTTCGCCTCGACTGGGTGCTCGACGAGGGCCTGCTGGTGCTCGACGGCGTGCTGCCGGGCCTGTCGAAGCCCGCCGCGCTGATCGGCCTGGCCGAGAAGGGCTACGGCACCTTCTTCCTCTCGCTCGACACGGCGCCCGGCCATTCGTCGATGCCGCCGCAGCACAGTGCGATCGGACGCATGAGCGCGGCGCTGGCACGGCTCGAGGCGACTCCGATGCCGGGTGGCATCCAGGGTGTGGCGGCGCAGATGTTCGGGACCCTGGCGCCCGAGATGAGCGGCCTCAACCGCGTGATGCTGTCCAACCTGTGGCTCACCGGGCCGCTGGTGCAGGGCCAGCTCGAGAAGAGCCCGAGCAGCAACGCGATGCTGCGCACCACCACCGCGCTGACCATCGTGCGGGCCGGCAACAAGGACAATGTGCTGCCGGGCCGCGCCGAGGCCGCGGTCAACTTCCGCATCCTTCCGGGCGACAGCATCGACAGCGTCGAGAAGCACCTGAAGAGCGCGCTCGGCGACGACGCGATCCAGGTCAAGCGCTATCCGGGCAATTCCGAACCGTCGCCGGTCTCGCCGACCGACAGCACGGGTTATCGCTCGATCGAACACGCGGTGCGCCAGAGCTTCCCCGATGCGGTCGTCGCGCCGGGCCTCATGACGGCCGCCACCGATTCACGCCATTTCAGCCTGGTGAGCGATTCGGTGTATCGCTTCTCGCCGTTCCGCGCCAAGGCCGAAGACCTGCCGCGCTTCCACGGCACCAACGAGCGCCTGTCGATCTCGAACTACGGCGAGATGATCCAGTTCTATCAGCAGCTGCTGCGCAACACGCAACAGCCCCAGTAAGCCTCATTCTTTCTCAAAGGACCTCACCATGACCCGCGCCGTCATCGTCTCCACCGCCCGCACGCCGCTCGCCAAGAGCTGGAAGGGTGCCTTCAACATGACGCACGGCGCCACGCTCGGCGGCCACGCGGTGCAGCATGCCGTGCAGCGCGCCGGCATCGATCCGGCCTCGGTCGACGACGTGATCATGGGCTGCGCGACACCCGAAGGCGCCACCGGCTCGAACATCGCGCGCCAGATCGCACTGCGCGCCGGCCTCCCGATCACGACCTCGGGCATGACCATCAACCGCTTCTGCTCGTCGGGCCTGCAGACCATCGCCACGGCCGCCCAGCGCATCATCGCGGGCGAGGGCGAGGTCTATGTGGCCGGCGGCGTCGAGAGCATCTCCTGCGTGCAGAACGAGGCCAACAAGCACATGCTGGCCGACCCCTGGCTGGTCAAGCACAAGCCCGAGATCTACTGGAACATGCTGCAGACCGCCGAGCAGGTCGCCAAGCGCTACAACATCGGCCGCGACGTGATGGACGAATACGGCGCCGCCAGCCAGCAGAAGGCCACGGCCGCGCTCGAAGCCGGCCGCTTCAAGGACGAGATCGCGCCGATCACCGTGCTGGCCGGCGTGGCCGATGCGGTGCTGGGCCTGCGCACCAAGGAAGTCACGATCGAGAACGATGAAGGCATCCGTGCCCGCACCACCAAGGAAGGCATCAGCGGCATCCGTCCGGCGATCCCCGGTGGCCTGATCTCGGCTGGCAATGCCAGTCAGTTCTCCGATGGCGGCGGCGCCTGCGTGATCGTCGACGAGAAGTACGCCGAGCAGAAGGGCCTGAAGCCGATCGGCCGCTTCCTCGGCTTCGCAGTCGCGGGCTGYGAGCCCGACGAAATGGGCATCGGCCCGGTCTTCGCGATCCCGAAGGTGCTGAACCGCCTCGGTCTGAAGGTCGGCGACATCGACCTGTGGGAACTCAACGAAGCCTTCGCGGTGCAGGTGATCTACTGCCGCGACAAGCTCGGCATCCCGGGCGACCGGCTGAACGTCGATGGTGGTGCGATCGCGGTCGGCCACCCCTACGGCGTCAGCGGCCAGCGGCTCACCGGCCATGCGCTGATCGAAGGCAAGCGCCGCGGCGCCAAGAAGGTGGTCGTCACGATGTGCATCGGCGGCGGCATGGGCGCGGCCGGCGTGTTCGAAGTCCTCTGACGCGGGAGCCCCGCATGCGCCGCCCGGCGGTCGGCGAGTATCTGATCGCTGGCGCCCGGGCGGTGCATGTCGGCCGCCCGCAGGCGGCCTGTACCTGCGAGGTCTTCACGGTCAAGGACGGCGAAGAGAAGCTCTGTGCGCTCGCCCAGGGCACCATTGCACATCTGCCGTCGGCACCGGATGCTGCGGCAGAATCGAAATCCAACCCCTAGCCCAGCGATCCTCTCCATGAGCCTTCGTCCCACCCTCGACTTTCTTCTCTACGACTGGCTCCACGCCGAGTCGCTCGCCGAACGCGAGCGCTTCGCCGACCATTCGCGCGAGACCTTCGACGCCGTGCTCGACACCTGCGAGCGCATCGCACGCGAGAAGTACGCGCCGAACAACCGCATCGTCGACACCCAGGAGCCGCACTTCGACGGCGAAAAGGTGATCCTGCCGCAGGCCACGCACGACGCCCACAAGGCCTTCGTCGAATCGGGCATGCTGAGCGCGGCCCAGGACTACGACATCGGCGGCATGCAGCTGCCCTACACCTTGTCGGCGGCGGCCAACAGCTTCTTCGCGATGGCCTCGGTCAGCATCGGTGCGAACATGCTCACCAGCGGCAACGCCAACCTGCTGATGGTGCACGGCACCGAGATGCAGAAGGAGGTGTTCGCGAAGAACGAGTTCGCCGGCCGCTGGTCGGGCACCATGTGCCTGTCGGAGCCGCAGGCCGGCTCCAGCCTCAGCGACGTCGCCACGCGGGCCGTGCCCGACGGTGCCGACTTCCAGGGCGACCCGCTGGGCCCACGCTACCGGCTCACCGGCAACAAGATGTGGATCTCGGCCGGCGACCACGAGCTGACCGAGAACATCGTCCACATCGTGCTGGCCAAGATCCCCGACGAGAACGGCAAACTGATTCCGGGCACGCGCGGCATCTCGCTGTTCATCGTGCCGAAGAAGATGGTCGGCACCGACGGGCAATTGACCGGCGAGCGAAACGACGTCGCGCTGGCCGGCCTGAACCACAAGCTGGGCTGGCGCGGCACCACCAACACGCTGCTCAATTTCGGCGAAGGCAAGTTCCCGGTCGGCGGCAAGGCCGGCGCCGTGGGCTACCTGGTCGGCCAGCCCGGGAAGGGCCTGTTCTGCATGTTCCACATGATGAACGAGGCCCGCATCGGCGTCGGCACGGCGGCCACGATGCTCGGCATGGCAGGCTACTTCGCCTCGCTCGAGTATGCAAAGAACCGGCCCCAGGGCCGGCCCGCGGGCCCGGCCGGCAAGGATTCGGCCAAGCCGCAGGTGCGCATCATCGAGCACGCCGACGTGCGCCGCATGCTGCTGGCGCAGAAGGCGTATTGCGAAGGCGCGCTGGCGCTCGAGCTCTATTGCGCCCGGCTGGTCGACGAGCAGAAGACCGGCGACGCGCAGGCGGCCGACGACGCCCGGCTGCTGCTCGAAGTGCTGACCCCGATCGCCAAGAGCTGGCCCAGCGAGTGGTGCCTGGAAGCCAATTCGCTGGCGATCCAGATCCATGGCGGCTACGGCTACACGCGCGACTTCCCGGTCGAGCAGTACTGGCGCGACAACCGGCTCAACATGATCCACGAGGGCACGCACGGCATCCAGGCGGCCGACCTGCTCGGGCGCAAGGTGCTGATGGAGGACGGACGCGGCCTGCAACTGCTGGCCGGACGCATCGCCACGACGATGGCGCGTGCCGCCAAGGTACCGGCGCTGGCGGCGCATGCCGAGGCGCTCGGCGAGGCCCTGCAGCGCATCGGCACGGCGACCAAGAAGGCCTGGGCGACCGGCAATCCGCAGGAGGCGCTGGCCAATGCGGTGCCCTACATGCAGGCCTTCGGCCACGTGGTGCTGGCCTGGATCTGGCTCGATGTCGCACAGCGCGCGCTGGAGCGCGATGCGGCCAAGGCATCGCCCGCCACCGCCGGGCGTGTCGGCGCCACCGATTTCTTCTTTCACTACGAGCTGCCCAAGATCGGCGCCTGGCTCAACGTGGTCGAGCGCCGCGATCCGACCTGCGCCGCGCTGCCCGAGGAGGCCTTCTGATGCCCGGCACGCCACAGACGAAGCCGCATGCGACGCTGGAGAAATGGATCTGGATCCTGATCTACGGCGGCCTCTTCGCCATCATTCTCGGCATCGCGACGGGCCGCACCGAGGAAGCGCTCGGCTGGGCCATGGCAGTTCCCGGCGCGGTGCTGGTGGTGGTCGGCACCGTGCTCATCTACGTTCGTTCCCGACTCAAGGACAGCAAGGACTCGCCATGATCAAGCACATCGTGATGTGGAAGCTCAAGAACCCCAAGGACGCCGCTGCCTTCAAGGCCAGGCTCGACACCTGCCAGGGCCTGGTGCCAGGCATGCGCCAGTTCGAGGTGGCGGTGCGCACGCCGGGCCTCGAGGCGAATTGCGATGTCGTGCTGTGCTCGGCCTTCGACGACGAGGCGGCGCTCAAGGACTACCTCGAGCACCCGAAGCACGTCGAGGTCTCGGCTTACCTTGGCAGCCTGCGCGAGGCGCGCAGCGTGCTCGACTACCCAACACCCTGAATTCCCCGGAGACACCATGACTGCACGAACCGTCCAGCAACTTTTCGACCTCGGCGGCAAGACCGCACTGATCACCGGCGGCTCCCGTGGCCTGGGCCTGCAGATGGCGCATGCGCTCGGCGAGGCCGGCGCGAGGATCATGCTGAGCTCGCGCAAGGCCGACGACCTCGAGGAGGCGACGGCCGAGCTGCAGGCGGCCGGCATCGACACCCGCTGGATCGCGGCCGACTGCTCGAAGGAGGAGGACACCCGCCGCCTCGCCACCCAGACGCTCGAGCGCATGGGCGCGATCGATATCCTGGTCAACAACGCCGGTGCCAGCTGGGGCGCCCCGGCCGAGGACCACCCGGTCGAGGCCTGGGACAAGGTCATGAATCTCAATGTGCGCGGCTATTTCATCCTGGCGCAGCAGGTCGCACGCGCCTACATGATCCCGAAGAAGGCCGGCCGGATCATCAACATCGCCTCGATCGCAGGCCTCAACGGCAATCCGCCCGAGATGCAGACCCTGGCCTACAACACCTCCAAGAGCGCGGTGATCGGCTTCACCCACACCCTGGCGGCCGAATGGGGCAAGTACAACATCAACGTCAACGCGATCTGCCCGGGCTTCTTCATGACCAAGATGGCGGCGGGCCTGATCAAGTCGATCGGCGAGGAAAAGATGGCCTCGCACGCGCCGCTCGGCCGGCTCGGCGACGACGAGGACCTGAAGGGCATCACGCTGCTGTACGCGAGCGATGCCGGCAAGCACATCACGGGCCAGTGGCTGGCCATCGACGGTGGCGTGAGCGTCGTTCTTGGCGCCTGAAATGACTGACTCCGACGACAGCATCAACCTTCGCTCCTACACGGACCGCATCCCGTTCGCGCGCCATCTCGGCTTCGAGATCACCAAATTCGAGGGCGGCGAATCCGAGCTGCGCTACACCGCGAAGCCCGAGCACCTGAACACCTTCGACGTGACGCACGGCGGCGCCGTCATGACGATGCTCGACATCGCGATGGCCGCCGCCGCGCGCAGCGAGACGCCGGAGATCGGCGTCGTCACGATCGAGATGAAGACCACCTTCATGGCGCCTTCGGTCGGCCCGCTGATCGCGCGCGGCACCCTGCTGCACCGTACCGCGACGATGGGCTTCACCGAGGCGAAGATCTACGACGCTCAGGAACGCGTCTGTGCCCACGCCACCGGTACCTTCAAGTACGTGAAGCGCCGCCTGCCCACGGGGCCGGCCAGCGCCAACGCGATGCGCCCGCCTTCGACCGACTGACCCTTTTCCCCGGAGACCTTCATGCCCACCAACAGACAACAGATTCTCGACAACCGCCCGGAGGGCGAAGCCGTCGCCAGCAACTTCAAGCTCGTCAGCACCGAGACGCCGCCGCTGAAGGACAACCAGGTGCTGGTGCGCCACCACTACATGAGCCTCGACCCCTACATGCGCGGCCGCATGAACGACGCCAAGAGCTACGCCCAGCCGCAACCGCTGGGCCAGGTGATGCAGGGCGGCACGGCCGGCGAGGTGGTCGAGAGCAGGCATCCCAAATACGCCGTGGGCGACAAGGTGGTCGGCTTCGGCGGCTGGCAGGAGTACAGCGTGGTCGATGCCTCGCAGCCCGGCGCGCTCAAGAAGGTCGACACCACGCACGTGCCGTTGTCGCACTACCTGGGCGCGGTCGGCATGCCGGGCGTCACGGCCTGGTACGGCCTGGTGAAGATCATCAATCCGAAGGCCGGCGAGACGGTGGTGATCACGGCCGCCAGCGGCGCGGTCGGCAGCGCATTCGGTGCGCTGGCCAAGGCGCGCGGCTGCCGGGTCGTCGGCATCGCGGGCGGGCCCGACAAGTGCAAGTACGTCACCGACGAACTCGGCTTCGATGCCTGCATCGACTACCGCCAGCATCCCGACGTCAAGAGCATGAGCGCGGCACTCAAGGACGCCTGCCCGAAGGGCATCGACGGCTACTTCGAGAACGTCGGCGGCTACATCTTCGATGCGGTGCTGCTGCGCACCAACGCCTTTGCACGGATCGCGCTGTGCGGCATGATCGCCGGCTACGACGGCCAGCCGCTGCCGCTGGCCAATCCGGCGCTGTTCCTGGTCAACCGGCTCAAGCTCGAGGGCTTCATCGTCAGCGAGCACATGGAAGTCTGGCCCGAGGCGTTGGCCGAATTGGGCGCGCTGGTCGCCAGCGGCAAGCTCAGGCCGCGCGAGTCGATCGCCCTGGGCATCGAATCGGCGCCCGAAGCCTTCCTCGGCCTGCTCAAGGGCAAGAATTTCGGCAAGCAACTGGTCAAGCTCATCTGAAATGAAAGCTCTCCCCCGAAGCGCCTGCGGCGCTTCCCCCTCAAGGGGGCGATACCAGCGGCCTGGCAAAGCCAGTTCCGCGGTATCCCTGGGCGAGGGCTGTTTCGGTTTCACGCGCCGCGGATCTGCGATCGCCTGGTGGAAAACTGAACTGAACAGGAGGCAAGCATGGACACCACGCACGAGGTCTTCAACCAGCCGGCGCCGCTCGCCGGCTACAACCTGTTCGAAACCAACCGCCCGCTGCGCGACGCGCTGAAGCACAACGCGCCGCAGCTGCAGCTGGCGCCGCTCCAGAGCCTCGGCGCCGAGATCGGCAGCGTCGAGATGCAGACCCATGCGCGGCTCGCCAACATCCACACGCCGGTGCTGCACACCCACGACCGCTTCGGCCGCCGGATCGACGAGGTCGAGTTTCATCCGAGCTACCACGCGCTGATGGCGGCCGCGGTCGGCGCCGGCCTGCACGGCACGCCCTGGGCCGGCGAGTCGCAGTCGCCCCATGTGCAGCGCGCGGCCGGCTTCATGCTGTTCACCGAGCTCGAGCCCTCGATGCTGTGCCCGATCTCCATGAGCTACGCGGTGACGCCCGCGCTGCGCGGCAACCCGGGCGTGTACGCCGACTGGGGGCCGAAACTCGCGAGCCGCTGGTACGACCCGGCGCTCAAGCCCTGGCGCGACAAGCCCGGCGTGACGATGGGCATGGGCATGACCGAGAAGCAGGGCGGCTCCGACGTCCGCGCCAACACCACGCAGGCGGTGCGCGCCGGCAGCGACGGCTGGGGCGAGCGCTACGAGATCACGGGCCACAAGTGGTTCTTCTCGGCGCCGATGTGCGACGCCTTCCTGATCCTCGCGCAGGCGCCGGCCGGGCTGTCCTGCTTCTTCCTGCCGCGCGTGCTGCCCGACGGCAGCCGCAATGCGATCCGCATCCAGCGCCTGAAGGACAAGCTCGGCAACAAGGCCAACGCCAGCTCCGAGGTCGAGTTCCATGGCGCCAGCGCCTGGCGGGTCGGCGAGGAGGGCCGCGGCGTGCCGCAGATCCTCGAGATGGGCACCATGACCCGGCTCGATTGCGCGCTCGGCACCAGCGGGCTGATGCGGCAGGCCCTCAGCCTGGCGCTGAATCACACGGCGCAGCGGCAGGCGTTCGGCCGGCCGCTGATCGCGCAGCCGCTGATGCAGAACGTGCTGGCCGACCTGGCGCTCGAAAGCGAAGCCGCGACCGCGCTGGCGATCCGCCTCGCGCGTGCCTTCGATCACCCCGGCGACGAACACGAGCGCACGATGGCCCGGCTGCTGACGCCGGTGGCGAAGTTCTGGATCTGCAAGCGCGGCAGCCATTTCGCCCAGGAGGCCATGGAGTGCCTCGGCGGCAACGGCTATGTCGAAGAGGGCGGCGAGGGCGTGATGGCCCGGGTCTACCGCGAGATGCCGCTCAACTCGATCTGGGAAGGCGCCGGAAACATCATGGCGATCGACCTGCTGCGGGGCCTGCGCAAGGGCGATGCGGTGGCTGCGCTGGCGAAGGAACTGGCACCGGCGCGCGGCAGCGACGCCGCGCTCGACCGCCTGGCCGCCGCACTGCCCGCGCGCATCGAGGCGATGGCGACCGAGATCGAGGCGCGCCGGCTGGCGCAGGACGTGGCGCTGGCGGTGCAGGCGGCGCTGCTGGTGCAGACCGCGCCGCCGGCGGTGGTCGGCGGCTTCTGCGCCTCGCGACTGGGCGGCGATTGGGGCCATGCCTTCGGTACGCTTGGTTCCGGCGTCGACCTCGACGCGATCATTTCCCGCGCGCAGCCCCAGTGGACCCTCCACCTTCGAAAGATCCCATGGCAGACCTGATCCTTCACCACTACGCGACCTCGCCCTTCTCGGAAAAGCTGCGTCTGATCCTCGGCTACAAGAAGCTGGCCTGGAAGTCCGTGATCATTCCGCAGATCGCGCCGAAGCCCGATCTGGTCGCGCTCACGGGCGGCTACCGCCGCACGCCGGTGCTGCAGATCGGCGCCGACATCTATTGCGACACGRCGCTGATCTGCGACGTGCTCGAGCACCTGGTGCCGCTGCCGTCGATCTATCCCGAGCCCGGCAAGGGCCTGTCGCGCCTGGTCGCGCAGTGGGCCGACAGCACGCTCTTCTGGGCCGCGATGGCCTACAGCTTCAGCGCGAAGGGCGCGGCCGACCTCTTCGGCAAGGCGCCGCCCGAGCTGGCCAAGGCCTTTGCCGACGATCGCCGCGCCATGAGCGCCAACATGGTGCGGCTGCGACCGGCCGATGCCGCCGCGGCCTACAAATCGTACCTGCGCCGACTGTCCGACATGCTCGACGACACCGACTACCTGCTCGGCGCATTTCCGACGGTGGCCGACTTCGCCTGCTACCACCCGCTGTGGTTCACCCGCAAGCGCACGCCCTCGATGGCCGGCATCCTGCAGCTGACGCCGGCGGTGGGTGACTGGATGGACCGCATGGCGGCCATCGGCCACGGCACGACGGAGGTCTTCGATGCCGCCCGCGCCATCGAGGTGGCGGCCGCGTCGACGCCGCACACGCTGCTGGCCGACAGCACCTTCCAGGACGAGCACGGCATCGCGCTCGGTGCGCGGGTCACGGTCACGCCCGAGGCCTTCGGCCCCGAGCCGACCGAAGGCGAACTGGTCGCGGCCACGCGCACCCACTACACGCTGCGCCGCAGCGACCCGCGGGCCGGCACGGTGCATGTGCATTTCCCGCGCATCGGGTATGTGCTGAAGGCTTCCTGATACCTTGCGGGACAGACC